>CANLWQ010000008.1 GCA_947494405.1 Comamonadaceae bacterium
ATACAAATTTTCCAGATGCAAGCAATCATGCGCGCCATCATCAACAAACAAAATGCGCTCGGGTAAAACTGTTTGCGAAAGAATCGACTCGATGCAATGGGCTGCTAAGTGACCGTAGCCATAAGATGCAATTACTAAAGTGATCATTTGTACAAAGGCCGCACTGAGGCGGAATTGGCTATAGGGTTGTGATTCATAGCCAAAGGAACTGTATGAAAGTCCGCAAGGTGCTACACGCGGGCGGATTCTGCCACTTTTATGTGAAAGATTAGTTGGTGGCTCTCAAATAGCCGCCTTCACAAGGTCATACATGCTTGGTACACGTTGCACAGTAAACGTTTTAAGGTGTTGGCGCTGCAGCATTTTGAAAATAATCTTTACTCAAAGTCACAACCAGTGTGTCACGATAGCCTAGTTTGTTGAGAGGCTGAATAGGCGTGCTTTCATGAATCATGCGGGTGTCATCTAACAGCACTAAGGACCAAGGCTGCGACAAGGTGAATCTTTCTCCGTGAGGTCCATCGGCATCAAATACACGCGTTTCTCCACCTTTGATGTCATGGCGATCCACCATAAAAACAGCAACGAAATTGACACCGTCACGGTGCGCTCCCTCTGGCGTTGGTCGACCAATGCCATCAGATGTATCGATACGAAATTGATGCGCCTCGATACACCATGTTTTTTGAATGGGCGCACTTAGCTGGGTCGCAGTTTGTGCCAGTTTGTAAAGAATTTTTGGCCAAGCCGGTTTGGCAATGGTGGTGTTCAACACGGGTTCGAACCAACGTTCCATTCCACCGTGCAGTGCGTTGTAGTCGAGTGACTGCCAATGCGCTCTGTGTGGAACTTGTGTCAGTGTGTTGTCTTCAAAAATAAAACTGCTATGACGGCGACGGCGGTAGCGACCACCGTCTTTGAGGTATTTGTCATGTGGCATATCTGCCCAATCAGAGGACAAATCGTTTAACTCGTCTGCTGAGCAACCCATCCACTGACTAACGTTTGCTGCATCGAGTACGCAAAAACCGTTTTTTTGTAATGAAGAATGAACGTCGCTGATTTCAGCGTAATTGGGTATGAGCTCTTTCACAAATTCATCATACACCTTGAAAAAACCAGCGATCAGCAGCGCTTTTTAGCTTTTGAAGCGCCTTAGCTTGAGTCAATGTCTGTCATTGACACAAACAATCAGGGTTATCCCTAGGAGCGATTATGATTCGACTCAATGAGTTTTTCTCATTAGATAGTTTTTATCAATCCAACAAAGGAATCACCATGTCTCTGATCAACACACAAGTTCAACCCTTCAAAGTTCAAGCATTTCACAATGGCAAATTCATTGAAATTACCAATGAATCGCTTAAAGCCAAATGGTCTGTGCTGATTTTCATGCCTGCTGCTTTTACTTTCAACTGCCCCACAGAAGTTGAAGATGCAGCGGACAACTATGCAGAATTCCAAAAAGCCGGTGCTGAGGTTTATATTGTGACGACCGACTCCCACTTTGCCCACAAGGTATGGCATGAAACATCTCCTGCTGTTGGCAAGGCCAAGTTCCCCTTGATCGGTGACCCCACGCATCAATTGACCCGCGCATTTGGCGTACACATTGAAGAAGACGGCATGGCCTTGCGTGGCACTTTCGTCATCAACCCCCAAGGCCACATCAAAACTGCTGAAGTGCATTCCAACGAAATCGCTCGCGATGTCAAGGAAACACTGCGCAAACTTAAAGCAGCTCAGTACACCGCGGCCAACCCTGGTCAAGTTTGCCCTGCCAAGTGGAATGAGGGCGCAAAAACTTTGACACCTTCACTTGATTTGGTTGGCAAAATCTAAGACAGACAGAGAGAAAAAAATGCTTGATACACAGATGAAAACCCAGTTGCAAGCTTATTTACAAAACTTGCGCAACCCCATCAGTTTGGTTGCAACGCTAGACGGCGGTGAGAAAAGTGCAGAAATGCGCGAACTGCTTGAGGAGATTGCTGGGTTGTCTGATAAGGTGAGTTTTGATGATTCTGGACACGATGCGCGCATGCCATCGTTTCAAATTGTCAAACAGGGAGAGGACAGCGGTGTACGTTTTGCTGCCATTCCCCTGGGACATGAGTTCACTTCCTTGGTCTTGGCTCTGCTTTGGACGGGAGGACACCCGCCCAAGGTGGAGGCTGAAGTGATCGAGCAAATCAAGGCGTTGGACAAGGACATGAAGTTTGAGGTTTACATGTCCTTGTCTTGCCATAACTGCCCTGACGTGGTTCAAGCAACCACCTTGATGGCTATTTACAACCCTAAGATTCAAACCACAGTCATTGACGGAGGCTTGCATCAAGCGGAAGTAGAAGCGCGCCAAGTCATGGCTGTGCCCATGGTTTACATGAATGACCAAGTCTTTGGTTCAGGTCGAATGAGTCTGGAAGAAATTGTTGGCAAGCTCGATACCCATTCCGCAGAGCGGGACGCTGTCAAACTGAATGAAAAAGATCCTTTTGATGTGTTGATCGTCGGTGGCGGTCCTGCGGGTGCCGCGGCCGCGGTGTATGCTGCTCGTAAGGGTATCAGAGTGGGCGTTGCTGCCGAGCGTTTTGGGGGTCAAACCAACGACACCTTGGCGATTGAAAACTACATATCTGTGCTTGAGACCGATGGGCCCAAGTTTGCAGCTGATTTAGAGGCGCAGTTGCGTCACTATGAAGTTGACATCATGAACTTGCAGCGCGCCGACAAAATCATTCCTGCAACACAAGAGGGCGGTTTGGTGCAAGTGCATATGGCCAATGGCGGTGTGTTGAAAGCGCGCAGTGTGATTTTGTCAACCGGCGCGCGCTGGCGTAATGTGAATGTGCCAGGAGAGCAAACCTACAAAAACAAAGGTGTGGCGTATTGCCCGCACTGTGATGGCCCGTTGTTCAAAGGCAAGCGTGTGGCTGTGATTGGCGGCGGGAATTCTGGTGTGGAGGCCGCGATTGATTTGGCTGGGTTCGTGGCCCATGTTTCTTTGATTGAATTTGCCGACACATTGAAAGCTGATGCTGTGTTGGTTCGTAAGTTACAGAGCTTAGCCAATGTGAGCATTCATCTGAATGCACAAACCACCGAAATTACCGGTGACGGGCAAAAGGTCAATGGCATGCGCTACAAAGACAGGTCTACCGACCAAGAGCATTTGGTGGAACTTGAAGGCGTATTTGTGCAAATTGGTTTGATTCCCAACACAGAGTTTTTAAAAGGCACGATTGAATTGAGCAAGTTTGGTGAAATTGTGGTGGACGCCAAAGGCCACACCAACTTGACAGGTGTATTTGCGGCAGGCGACGTGACCACAGTGCCTTACAAGCAAATTGTCATCGCAGCGGGGGACGGTGCTAAAGCTGCGCTGAGTGCTTTTGATTATTTGATTCGCACGCCTGCTTAGACAGCAATCTAATCACGTTCAAGGTTTCTTAAAAACACATCTCCTCTTTGCTTGCAGGGAGGGAAACCTTGAACGTGGTTCCCATTTCACTGCTGCTGGTGAAATTGATTGTGCCGTTATGAGATTCGATGATGGTTTTGCTCAGCCACAATCCGATTCCCATGCCGTCCTCTTTACTGGTTCGCAACAATTCAAAAATAGAGTTTTCTATAGCTGGGTCTATGCCACATCCGTTATCACTGACGGTGAAAACAATGTTTTCGTTTTCTGTTCGAGTTGTCACTTTAATTACTTTTGTTTTTTTTAAATCAGCTTGGAAAGATTCACAGGCATTGGTCACCAAATTAAGCAAAACCTGTTGAAGTTGAGACTTGTCGCCGGTAAATGTCAAAGCATGTGGATGGAGATCTTCCGTTAAGTCAATTGAATGACGTTGCAGGGTTGATTGGCTGAGCAACAAAATATCTTTGACTAAATCGTTGATGTCAAAGACGGATATAGATTTGCCCCCATGGCCAAACATATTTCGCAAGGTGCTGATGATGTTTGCTGCTCGTTGGTTGGCTTTCTTGAGCCCTGTCATTGCTTTATGGATACTTGATGTTTGATTTGAATCCATGGCATTGTTGGCTATAACCAAATCAATCATTTCTGCATTCATTTGAATGACAGTCAAAGGTTGATTGAGTTCGTGCGCCAAACTGGCCACCAATGCACCCATACCAGCTGTTTTATTCAGCATGGTGAGTTGTCGAATGATTTCTTCTCGTTCTTGCAAAAGTTTTTGTAATTCCATGCTGTTGCGCTGCATAGTATCTGCAAGCTCATGGGTGCTGGCCAATTCACTGGCAACTGCCAATTTCTGTCGTTCTGCGTTCTCTAAAAAAATACGTAAAAAAGCTATATTGCTCAACGTAATGGCAACAAACTGACCAATCACCATCACGGCTTGATGCCAACTGGGCGCGTAAATATCATCGATGGTGCCAGCCGAGTAAACCCCTAGCGCACGTACAGCCAAGGTGATTGTTAGTGTCAAACCCGCCCCCATCAGCAATCCCGCGCCGAGTGATTTTTGATGTTTGTTAAGTTGTAATCCAATAAGGAAATAGTCAAAGCAAAGTAAGGCGTAGAACCCATTGAACAATATCAAAGCTTCCCACTCAGCTTGGTGGAAATAAATCAAGTAGCTAAACACTACAAAATAGCTGGTGTTAACAAAATAATAAAACTGAAATTTTCTATCTTGAGGCTCTGGAAGAAGGTACATACGCAGTGCCATCATCCGTCCGCCATTGCCAACCAACATAAAAAGTTGAGAGACGTACAGAAAGACAAACTCTGGAATACTTCCCCTGGTGGCCAACAAAATAACCGCAATACCACTGCACATCCCGGAGAAGCACCATAACTTCACTTGATAGCTTCGGTACTCTTGTAATGCGAGCCAAATAACGCCATGCAGAATCAAGTAGATGAAGCAAATCATGAAAATAGTGGTTTGCGGATCTAGCCTCATCTTTTATTGACTCACGAAGATGCCTTGCACACTGTCTAGGTGTTCGAGCGCCATTCCGCATCCCCGTACAACGCATGTCAGAGGTTCCTCGGCCCGTAAAACCGGTAAGCCGGTTTCCTGCGCAATTAACTTATCTAAGTGCTTGAGCATGGCACCGCCTCCTGTCAGCATGATGCCACGCTCGGCGATGTCTGAACTCAATTCTGGAGGTGTGTTTTCCAGTGCAATTTTGATTGCCATGACAAGGCCATTCAATGGTTCTGACAATGCTTCGAGCATTTCTGAGGATGAAACCATGAACGATTGTGGAATGCCCAAGCTCAAATTTCGGCCAGTGATATTCATTTCCTTGAGCTGTGAATCTGGGTAGGCTATGGCAATCTCTTTTTTGAGCATTTCGGCAGTTTGATCGCCAATGAGCATGCCGTAATTTCTTCTGATGTAGTTGACAATAGCCTCGTCAAATTTGTCGCCACCTATTCGTACGCTGCCCTTGTAAACCATGCCGCCCAGTGAAATGATGGCTACCTCAGTCGTTCCGCCGCCTATATCGACGACCATGGAACCGCAGGCTTCAGCTACCGGCAGACCCGCACCTATGGCTGCGGCCATGGGTTCTTCGATCAAATAAACTTGAGAAGCACCCGCACCCAACGCTGATTCGCGAATGGCACGGCGCTCGACTTGGGTAGAACCGCAGGGAACACAGATGATGATTCTTGGACTCGGACGCAACCAACTGCTGGGGTGAACTTTGCGAATGAAATGCTTGAGCATCAATTCGGTGATGGTGAAGTCGGCTATGACACCGTCCTTCATGGGTCGAATGGCTTCAATGTAATCAGGAACTCGGCCCAACATACTCTTTGCCTCATGGCCTAGAGCCATTAGGTTTTTTTTGCCACCTGGCCCAGACGAGTGTCTGATGGCGACCACAGAGGGTTCGTCCAACAAAACACCTCTGTCTTTGGCATAAATCAGGGTGTTGGCTGTGCCCAAATCAATGGCTAAATCGGTGGAAAACCATCTTGCTATCAGTTTCAAAATATATCAAGCCTTGCTATGCATATCGCTTTCAAATTGCGCCAGGCATCATTTCATGGAGATGTGTTTTTTTTCAGGAATGCGGGTATGAATTGGGCTTCATTTTTGACTTGAAGAATGCTGGGGGCCCTTTGTATATCGCTGATGAAAAGGTGAGGCAAGTTAAGCCCCAGTTTTTTTGCATATAAACGGGCAAACCACTCCAGTGGTTGGGTGGCATTTTTCTTGAAGTGTTCTTCTTTGCCTTCTTCTATCGCTAAGATTTGATCTTCACGCATGCCGAGTTTTTTGCTCATCTGCGCAAGCGTCCATCCCTTGCTCTCGCGAAACTGGCGCAACATACGTCCAGTTTCAACATGCCTTGAATGGTCAAGAGATGAATCAAGATTCATTTTGCTAAGCATTTAATTTCAACATGAGTGAAATATTGCACCTAATGCATTCTTTCTCCATACCGAAATGGGGATAATTTTCAAAAATATGTTTAAATAGAAAAGTACATTCAGTGCACTGAAGCGATTTATATAAACTATAAATAGTTATCTATATATTTTTTTATGAGTTTTATGCATATTAAAGGTCATATTTATCTAGTGGATGATGATTTGGAAATCAGAATCCATTTGAGCGACTTGCTTAGGCAATCCGGTTACGGCGTTGCCGATTACGCAAGTGCAACAGATTTCTTAACCTCAGCCAACCGCATTTCGCCTGCGGTTTTGGTTCTGGATATGCGTATGCCTGTGATGACAGGTCTAGATTTACAAAAAGCACTGACAGCTCAGGCTTGGAACTTACCCATTATTTACATGAGCGGGGAGAGTCACAGCCAAGAAATCATTGACGCTATGAAAACTGGGGCCATAGATTTTTTATGGAAACCTTTTCCCCATTCCCAGCTTTTGCAAGCCGTTGAAAAAGGTCTTGCATCAGATTTAAATTTCCGTCAAAAAGAAATACGTTTAAGCAAGGTTGAAAGTTTGTATCAAACGCTGAGTTCACGAGAAAAACTCATTTTTTCACTGATGCTTTTGGGGCATGGCAATAAACGAATTGCAGCCATCACCGATTTAATGGCCGACACGGTGAAAAAGTATCGAGCGCAAGTTATGGACAAAATGCAGGTAGACAGCTTGGCGGAACTGCTTTCCTTTTGTAAGGGCTTTGAGCCTATGAACTATTCAGACTAACTGGGGCAAAAACAACTCTTATGCTGTATAAGAGAGGAGTTCAAAGTCATTAAAATAATTCATGCATCATATTGACACATACGAAGTTGGCGCAACAAGTCATCAGGGTTTCGTGCCCGAAATTGAGACAGGTCTACTCGCTACAACAGCTTCAATCTCACCAAAATTTTTATACGACCCATTAGGCTCCAACCTCTTTGCTGCCATTACCTTACTGCCTGAATACTATCCAACCAAAACCGAAAAAGATATTCTTTTTGAATACCAAGATCAAATTGCCAACGCTGTGGGCGTTGGCGGTACCTTGATAGATTTGGGTGCAGGGAATTGTCAAAAAGCAGAATCTCTTTTTAACGCGCTCAAGCCCACCGACTACATTGCGATTGATTTTTCAACTGAGTTTTTGCATGAGGCTATTAAAAATCTTCAAGCTCAGTATCCTCATATTCACATGCAAGCCATTGGCATGGATTTTTCTCAAGAACTCGTCATTCCTAAAGCCGTCAATACAAGCCAAAGAACTTTCTTTTATCCAGGCTCAAGCATTGGTAACTTTGTTGGCTCCCAAGCTCTCAAGCTTCTCAGTCAAATCAAGGAGCAAGCACTGGGTGGTGGTCTGTTGATGGGTGTTGATTTGATGAAAGAGGATTCGGTGTTGATGGCGGCATACGATGACCCCCTCAAACTCACAGCGGCTTTTAATCTCAATATTTTGAGATCGGTTAATGCACATCTGGGTTGCGACTTCAAAGTGGATCAATTCCGTCATGTGGTCAAAATAAATCATGCATTGAATAGAGTCGAGCTTTATCTTGAGGCACTTGAAGACTTGACTGTCTCATGGTCTGGCAATTCCAGAACCTTCAAAAGGGGCGAGCTCATTCACACCGAGTATTCGCACAAATACACCATTGCATCTATTCAAGAATTATTGAAGAACGCAGGTTTTACAACCTCACAAATTTGGACCGATCCCAAAAACTACTTCGCCGTCATTTATGCTCGATAAGACCCTAAAACCTGCAGTTTCAGCAAACGAGTTGTTAGAACAATTCCATAGCTCAAGACAATACTCTTGCGATCTCATCAAGAATTTATCAGCCGAAGACTGCCAATCTCAGTCGATGGAGGACGCCAGTCCGGCGAAATGGCATTTGGCTCATGTCACTTGGTTTTACGAGGTCATGGTTCTCAAACCCTATGAACAAAACTTCGCCTTTTGGAATCCTGCGTTCGCAGTTTTATTCAACAGCTATTACAACGGTATTGGGGACAAGCACCCGCGCACACAACGTGGACTGCTAACCCGTCCGGCGCTCTCTGAAGTGCTTGAATGGCGCAAGAATATTGAAGACCGAGTGACAAAACTCTTAAAAGAAAATTCTTCTCCCGATGTGCTGTGGTTAATTCAAGTAGGCATCAACCACGAGCAGCAGCACCAAGAATTACTGCTCACAGATATTCATCATCTCTTTTCTCAAAATTCACTTTACCCTGCTTATTCTTCGCAAAACAAAGCTGTGGCTCATGCGGACACGCCTTTTCAGTGGATCGAAGGCGTGGGTGGTTTGGTTGAAATTGGTTTTGACGGGGAGGGCTTTCATTTTGACAATGAGAAGCCTTTGCATACCGCGCTGAATCCCGACTATTTCTTGGCCAATAGATTGGTGAGCAATTCAGAGTGGCTTCAGTTTACAGAGGACGGTGGATATAAAAACTTCAAATGGTGGCTTGATGCTGGCTGGGCATGGCTTCAAGCCCATCAAATTTCTGCGCCTCTTTATTGGAACAAGAAAAACGACACACAACTGTTTCGTTTTTCGCTAGAGGGTAATTCGCCACTGGATATGCATGCGCCAGTAGCCAATATCAGTTACTTTGAAGCCGATGCATTTGCACGCTGGGCCAGTGAAAATATTCCTCACCTCTCTGGCGCGCGCCTGCCCACAGAATTTGAATGGGAGGCTTTTGCAAAAAATAAACCTGTACAAAGCAAAGACTTATTTGGCAAGGTCTGGCAATGGACCAGCAGCAACTACAACCCCTATCCGGGCTATCGGCCTTGGGCTGGTGCTGCTGGCGAGTACAACGGTAAGTTCATGGTCAATCAGATGGTCATCCGAGGTGGCTCTGTCTACACGCCTGCAGACCATTCACGAGTTTCATACCGTAATTTCTTCCCAACCCATGCGCGTTGGCAAATGACCGGCTTAAGACTTGCCAAATTTTGAATTGGCTCAAGCCAAGCATAAATCTTTGGCGGTAGATACCAGCTGAATAACAATAATTACCAGCCGCTGCTGCCTGGGTCGCCTTTAAATGGCCCAGCCAGATCAGGCGTGACCCACCCCCCGTAAAACCCTCCTGGCTGCGCAACAACTTGGGCACCGCCCACAGTGCAATCGAGATGGTGTGCGTAAAAAGCAATGCAGTCAGCCAGTGGCTCCGCTCCAGCCAAGGGCTGTGGATAGCTCCAAGCAACCCGAGGCAAGCAAAGCTCGCCATGCATCAAATCCCAATAAAGTGCAGGACCTTTCCACTCGCAAAATGAGCCTGTGCCTGCTGCACGCAACAGTGAGGCATTGACGTCGGCCAGTGGGATATAAAAAGTAGGGGGGTGTGAGGTTTCGCGTACCGCCCAAGCGTCATGTGTACGAGCCACCAGTCTCTCGCCCCAGTGCACCACAATCTGGCGCAGGTCTTGTATGAGCTGTGGCGGGCGGGGGAAATCCCATACTGAAACTTGGTCCTGCTTGGGTGTATCTGCAAAAGGTGGCCTATCTGTTCCACGCCAGCGCCATTGGGCGCGGGCTCGGTTCAATGCTTCAAGATCTTCCATGCCAGTGACTTACTGCTTAGAGCCTTCCGAGAGTCTGCGGCCTAAACCCACTGCATAAGGCGCTTCTCTTGCCGCGAGCATAGGATCGTTAGATGGCTCTACACCCTTGGGCAAGACAGTGGGAATGAACGTCATGTCACGACAGGCACCGCCTGAATCTTCAGCAACTGCTGTCACCTTCAAGCTGCCCAGCGTTACTTTTCGACGACTTTCGGGCAAGGGCACTGTGGCACTGTCTAGTTTGTCACCAGCCTCTGCCAATTGAAGGTTGAAATTGAAAGTTACTTGTCCGTCCTTGACGCGTTGACGAAGATCGTCGAACAGGAAAGAGGTTCCTTTTGCCTTGGCTTCTTCATCGCTCAGGCCCATCACGCCGGCGACAGGCTCAAAAATCCATTTGCCAAATTGCTTTTCGCCCTTGCTGTTGACAAACGCAAAGGCATTGACACCCCAGTAATTGACAGAGGCAAAGCTGGCTGGCACCGGCTGGCTTGCAAAGTATTTACCTTGTAGCAGCACTTCTGGGTTGGCTTCGGCAAAAGCTTTGACCTTTTCAGGGTTGGGTGCTTTGGTTGAAGGGTCTGGGGTGAGTGACTCCAAGCGCCCGAGCAATTGTGCTGGTGTTGATGATCCAAAAACAGGCGCTGAAATATTTCCCATTTGCCATGTTTCACCATCAGGGAGGTTGAACTGCAGCGCCATATTGCGCTGACTTTTTGCATTGTCTACAGCCTTAGGGTTACCGCCGCCTACAGAAAAGCGAAGGATCACAGGTATTTTTTGGCCACTGAATGCAGATGCCGAGGACAAGGTGCGACCGTCGGTGCTGCCTACAAACTCTCCGGTTGCGCATATTCCCTTCGCACCCGAGCGGCGATATCCTTCAAATTTTCCACCGGCTGCCTCGAAAGAGTCCACCATCTTCACGGGGTCCACAGTTTCTGCGTTGATGGCAGTTGCCATCATGAGATTGCTGAAAGTGAAAACAGCCAGAGCAGATAGTCTTGGGTAAGGGTGGAATGACATGATGAATAAATAAAGTTGATAAAAATTAACTATATAGTGGAAAAAAACCAATCTAATGCGGCAAATGAGAAACCCCAGCCAATCAGACAGTAATTAAATCTGGCTTGGTATATTGCAAGTCTTGATAAGGGCGCGTTGAAAAACCTGAGCTATTGAATGGAAATCTTGTATGACTTTGCCCCTTGACTTTATTCAAACCACTGCAGTGGGTGCTGTTGCATTGTTTCTGGGTGTGTTTATTCTGCACCGTATACCTGTGCTGCGACGCTACAACATTCCTGCCGCTGTCACTGGCGGCTTGGTGATTGCAATTCTTGTGACGGCAGCGCGGGAATTCAACCTGGCAACCGTTAAGTTTGACACCACCTTGCAAGCGCCATTGATGACGGCATTTTTCACATCGATTGGCTTGAGTGCCAGTCTTGGGTTATTGAAAGCAGGCACTCGACAAGCACTGGTATTTCTTGCGCTGGCAACATTTTTGGCCATCATTCAAAGTTTGATTGGCATCGCCACAGCTGTTGCATTCGGTCAATCCCCATTGCTGGGCGTGCTGATGGGCCCAGCTGCACTGACCGGTGGTCCAGCAACTGCCTTGGCATTTGCGCCGCAGTTTGCTGCAGCTGGCGTAGTGTCAGCTGAGTCGGTAGCCATTGCTGCTGCGATGGCCGGTATCGTTATGGGTGGCTTGGTGGGTGGACCTATAGTCACACGATTGATTGTGCGTTACCAACTGCACTCACCCAAACCCACAAGCTCAACACCACCTTCCGCACAATCAACCACAAGCAGGATTGTGGATTCAACCAGCGACGAAGAGCGCGACTTACTGACTGTGCTCAAAGGTATTGGCGTGTTGCTTGTGGCTATGGGGGTTGGTGCTTGGTTGGGTGGCGTCATGAAGTCGGCTGACTTGACCCTGCCTGGCTATGTCGGCGCCATGCTGATGGGCGCTGTGATTCGCAATATAGATGATCGAACCCAATGGTTTGAAATTCCGCATGAATTGACAGAGCGCATGGGTCTGGTCTGTCTGTCCTTGTTTTTGTCTGTGGCCTTAATGAATTTAAAGCTCTGGGAACTGACTTCCATAGCGGCGCCCTTGCTAGTCAATCTTTTTATTCAAGTGATTGCAGTTGCTGTTTTCTGTTGGTATGTGGTTTTCAGGGTCATGGGCCGCGATTACGACGCTGCTGTGATGAGTGGCGGCTTCACCGGTTTTATGTTGGGCACAACAGCCAATGCCATGGCTGTCATGCACTCCGTGGTGCAGCGATATGGACCATCGCCACGCGCATTTTTGGTAGCTCCCATCGTAGGTGCTTTCTTCATTGACTTCACCAATGCATTGCTCATTACAGGCTTGTTGAACTTGCTAAGTTAGTTTTTGAGTTAGCGAGTAGGTCTAAGACTGAATATCAATTGCCTGTGCAAACTTCTAACGCTGCAAGTTACCGACCAGATATAGACGGGCTGCGTGCCATTGCTGTACTTATGGTCATTGCATTCCATGCTTTTCCCGATTGGGTACCTGGCGGCTTCATTGGTGTTGATGTTTTCTTTGTGATCTCTGGTTTTTTAATTACCCACCTAATTACAAACGGTCTTACCAAACAAAATTTCAATCTCAGATCTTTTTATGCAAGCAGAGTGAGGCGACTTTTTCCCTCACTGATTTTGGTATTGCTTGCCTGTCAAATATTGGGGTGGTTCGCTTTACTGTCCGACGAATACAAATCACTGGGCAAACACATATCGGCTGCTGCACTGTTAATTCCGAACTGGCTTATGTGGAGTGAGAGTGGTTATTTTGATTACGCCGCCTATACAAAACCATTGCTGCATCTGTGGAGCCTTGGCGTAGAGGAGCAATTTTATTTATTCTGGCCTTTGTCATTGTGCTTGGTCTTTAAGTACAAATTAAATGCCATCAGAATAACTTCAGTCCTTTTGTTGGGCTCTTTACTTTTGAACCTGCTGATGGTTGAGAAATATGCATCGGCAACATTCTTTTTACCCTTCACACGCATGTGGGAGCTTTTGGCTGGTGGTTTATTGGCCCTTGTGTTGCAAACAGCGTTCTTGGATGCTAGGAGTGTAAAAGCCAAGCTTTTTAGTAACGCCTTCAAACTGCAAGCATTGTCTGTTTTGGGGCTGTTTCTGTTATTGCTCAGCGTAATTTTTATCGACCAAGACCAGCCCTATCCGGGCAGCTGGGCGCTGTTGCCGGTAGTGGGTACCTTGTTGATCATTGCTGCTGGTAATCAATCATGGTTTAACCAATCGGTTCTATCTAACCGAGTTCTTGTGGGTATTGGTTTAATTAGCTACCCTTTGTATTTGTGGCATTGGCCTTTGTTGTCATTAGCAAGAATTCTGGAACAAAGTCAGCCAGACATGGTTATTCGCCTATTGTGTATTGGCATCGCATTCGGTTTGTCTTTGCTTAGCTATTACTTTATTGAGAGGCCCATTCGTTTTGGCTCGAATCTAAAAGCCAAAACATATATCTTGATTGCACTGATGTCCCTCACAGCAAGCTTGGGTTTTGTTACTTATATGTCTGATGGATTCAAGTCGAGATTTATGAATGAAAAGATCGAATTGCAAACTGCAGATTTGGCGTTCAATATTCCGACCAGTACAGATTGGTATTGCGGTGACTCAAGTAACGAGGGGCCCCGCTGCCTTTCCAGTGGACCTGATCCATCGACTGTCGTGATGGGGGATAGCCATGCACTGACTATTTACGCTGGTTTGGTTGAGCTTTTTAAATCCAGAGGTCAGGCTATAGGCTTATATGGTGGTAGCGATGGATGTCCTCCGCTGTTGAATGTAGTCATACAAGACCTTGGTGGAGACACCCGTAACTGTTTAAAAAAAGGTTCTCAAGCTATTTTGCGAGTGATCAAAGACCCGGCAATCAAACATGTGATTTTGACGAGCAGGGGGCCTATGTACACAACGGGCAAAGGTTTTGGAGATGTTGAGTCATCACAATTTGGTACTTGGGTTTTGCACTTTGAGGGAGAAGACCGTGGCCTGCGAAGCAATGAAGAGGTTTTTCACCGGGGCTTGGCCAACACCTTGGATGCATTGCTAGCCGCCAATAAAAAAGTAACTTTTTTGCATGATGTGCCAGAACTTGGATTCGATATCAGAAACTGCTTTTCCTTCAGACCTTTGGTAATTAGCTCTAAGGTAATGGATCCATGTGCAGTTCGTAAAACCGACTTTTTGGAAAGAACCGAAAGTTACAGGGCAGGAGTGAATCAGATACTTGCAGAAAGGCCTGACATAAAAGTTATCGATTTAGCACGAGCTTTATGCGATGAAGAATGGTGTTTCGGTTCAAAGAACGGCGTCTTGTTTTATATGGATGATGATCACCTTAGTCTCAGAGGTGCAGAGTATGTTGTGCGTCAACTATCAGGAAAATTTTGACCAACCATGTGGTCCAGAAAAGCTGATAGAGTTTAAAAATATTTGGTCAATTAAATGCACGGAGAACAGACTTGCAAACCGCCCTGATGTCGCGTCGAAATATTTTGCAGCGTTATGGACGCCTTGCAATTTCTTTCGGTTTTATCGCGCCGGCCATAGTCACCAGCCGAAAGTCATTGGCTCAGCAGCCAACTCATCATTTGTGCGGAAAACAAACGCCTGCCCAATTGCAAGGCCCCTTTTTCAAGCCTTTATCACCCGAGCGTATGAATTTGGTAGAGCCAAAAATGAAAGCGCCGCGCATGCGTTTGACGGGCATGGTTGTTGATACAGCATGTAAACCTATTTCAGGCGCACTTTTGGACTTTTGGCAATGCGATGAAAAAGGTCAGTACGACACCAAAGGCTTCACCCTGCGGGGGCATCAATACGCCAATAGCAAAGGAGAGTTTTTTTTAGAAACTCTGATTCCGGGTTCATACCCAGGAAGAACGCCTCACTTGCATGTGAAAGTTCAGCGCAAGGGAGGTCAAGTTCTCACCACGCAACTCTACTTACCCAATCAAGCGGCTAATGCGCAAGATTTTCTTTTTGACCCAAGCTTGCTATTGATGCCCCAAGGGCCAGATTTCCACTGGCAATTTGTTTTGCCAAATTTGACATAAGCTGCTTTCATTTAACTCATAGCGTTTAAGTCCGGCTTCATGATGCACCAAATACCTCTTTTTCCTCTCTCACACGGCTTGTTTCCTGATGGCATGCTGGCACTTCAAATTTTTGAGGTTCGCTATCTTGACTTGATTAAACGTTGCCATCAGCAGCAACTGCCTTTTGGTGTGGTGTGGCTGAAAAAAGGCAGCGAGGTACAAGTGCCAGGCGAGACACCCATGTTGCACGACTATGGCTGCCATGCTCACATCCGTGACTTTGAACAGTTACAACCCAACTTGTTTCATGTCATTTGCCAAGGGGGGCTTCGCTTTAAGTTAAACGACACACAGCCAGGGCCATTTGGTGTTTGGCAGGGCGATATCTCTGTCCTTTCACAAGACCCAGAGGTTGAATTACCTACCCATCTAGAGCACCATGCTGGTCGCTTGGGCAAAATCATTGCTACGGCGCAAAAGCAGGGACAAATCAATCGACTACCTATATTGCAGCCCTATCTTTTAGACCAATGTGGTTGGGTGGCCAACCGTTACGCTGAAGCCCTGGATATCAGCGCCGATTTAAAAGTCCAGCTTTTGTCCGAACTGGACCCCTTAAAACGATTGCAAGACATTGATTCAATTATGGGATCGAGCGGGGACGCTGGTATGTCCCCTAGCGCCTAAATAGCTTACAAACCTATCACGCCACCATCGATTTTTCTAATGGCAACCGTTGCTGAACGCGGACGGTTCTCATCGATATGGTCTGGCCAACTGGAATACTGGTCGGGGTGTTTAGGATCCCCTCTGTCGCTTGGAGATTCGCCAGGGTGTTGGACATTGATGAATAAGGTGGTGCCATCGGGGGAGAACGACAGTCCGGTGATTTCACACATATTCGGGCCGGTAAGAAAGCGCTTGACTTCACCGGTGCTGGTGTCGCAAACCAACATCTGGTTGTTACCTATGCGCTTGAATTCCCCTTGATTCAATTGGCTGGAATGCACATCGGTTTGTATCCACAGCAAACCACCCGGCCCTATGGACAAGCCATCTGGGCAACCAAAAAAATCGCCTTTGACATTGCCTTTGGCCTGTTCGCGTTCATTGGCTGGGTCGCCTGCCAGTAGCAAATGGTTCCAAACAAATGTGTCACCTGCAAACATGTGGGTATCACGCCAGCGAATGATTTGACCCATGGTGTTGTTGGCCCGAGGGTTGGCTGCATCTACGCCGGGATGATTGGTTTGTCCACGGTTGCTGTTGTTGGTGAGCGTGCAATACACCCAGCCACTTTCACGGTCGATGGTGAGCCATTCGGGACGGTCCATTTTGGTCGCTCCCAGCAAGTCGCTGGCCTGTCGGGCTTTGATCAAAACCTCACCTTGGTCGGCAAAACCGTTGGCCACGGTGAGCGGCCCACTTCCGTGCACCAGAGGCAACCATCGCCCATTGCCATCGGCATCAAACCGAGCCACATACAAGATACCGTGGTCTAGCAATTCACGGTTAGCTGCAAAACCGCCCGTAGCGATCTTGTCGCGGCTAATGAATTTGTATACATATTCAAACCGAGCGTCTTCGCCTGAATAAACCACGGCGCGTCCATCGCCCGATTGCGTTACCCACGCGCCTTCATGTGCACCCCTGCCAATAGCTGTGCGTTTGATGGGTGTGCTGTTGGGATCCATAGGATCGACTTCGACAATCCAACCGAAACGGTTGGGTTCATTCGGATGGCGGGTGGCATCAAAACGCTCGTCATGCTTGTCCCATTGGTAAAAACTTTTGGCGCGTAAGCCCCACCGCTGATGATGGGGTGAAGGTTTGTCACCAGCGGAAAAGTAAAACGACCAGTTTTCTTCCCCAGACAAATAGGTGCCCCAAGGTGTCATGCTGCTAGCGCAATTGTTCAACGTGCCTTTGATGCGTTTGCCCGATGGGTCGGCTGCGGTTTGCATCAAGGCGTGGCCAGCTGCTGGGCCACCCACAGAAAATTCGGTGTCCATGGTGAAGCGCCGCGCATAAGGCGAGGGCCGCACCATTTGCCAACCTTTGTCAGTGAGTCTGGCTTCATAGGCAGACAGACCATGGGCGTTCTGCGATTTTTTAACCTTTTCTGCGGTCCAAGGCAACAACCCATCGGAGTGCAATAAACCGTCATCGGTGTATTCATGGTTGGTCATGATGACCCCATGGGTTGAACTGCCATTGAGAGGAAAAAATACCAAACCATCATGGTGCATACCCATTTGGGCGGCTTGTTCTTCAGCAGTGTTGGAAGCGTCAGCACGGTACGCCGGCATATTTCCAGGAATACCCACAGGCTCCCCCCAAGCAGCCAATACATTGAAGCGATAACCGGGCGGTACTTGCACAAAGTCTTCTAGGCTGGGCGGTAATGCTTGAAAATTCAAGCGAGTGGTTGATGTTGATTTGCCGCTTTGCGCATTGGCCCAACCTGTTGGCGCCAACAATGACAGACCCGCTAGCCACTGCAAACTGATGCGCTTGGCAGGATCTGACACCTGATGGATGTTGGAATTGACCGAACGGTTGCTGTCTTCCATGCTGTCGAAATCTTTAGCCATGCCGTGCTTGCTCCCCGAGAACTGACTTGTCTGATAAATCTTGCGCCTGACACATCACTATAAACAGCAGTGTTGAGCATTGCTCAATTATGGCCAAAGACCATGACAGTTCTTGTTGGTTTTATTCGCGCTGCTTTGCGTGATCAGGTTTGGGGTATGCAATCTGGTTTCACAGCCTGCGCCCTAATGTTACTTTTAACCTATAGTGCTTTACTTTTTCTTTTGGCTTATATAAACAATGACTGATGGTTGTCCACTTTTTGCGAAAGAACAATTCAAGGCTTTGGTCATTGGCTCTCATGGTGCTCTAGGCAGCGCATTTGTAGACGCGTTCCGTTCAGACCCCCATTGCACCTTTGTTGAGACTGTCTCTCGCCACTCCGGCAGTGGTTTTGATTTACTCAATGCGCAATCTATTTGTGACCAAGCCATACTGTCAAGTTCTCTGGGGCCATTTGAAATCATTGTTGACGCCACAGGTGCACTTGAAATAGATGGCGTTGGCCCTGAGAAGTCACTCAACAGCTTGGAACCAGAGCAATTAAGCAAGGCCTTTTGGGTCAACGCCATCGGACCGGCCTTGGTGCTTCGCCACTTTGCGCCACTGCTTGCCAAAAGCGGATCAGTCTATGCCAAGCTTTCTGCGCGTGTGGGAAGTATTTCTGACAATAAAAAAGGTGGATGGTATGGCTACCGTGCTTCGAAAGCCGCTTTAAATATGATGCTACAAACTGCCGCCATAGAGCTTCAACGCAAAAATACAAATTTACGTGTGGTGGCTCTTCAGCCTGGAACGGTAAGGTCTCAACTTTCACAGCCTTTTGTAGGTTCTCAAACCCATCTGCTGGAACCACAAGATTCTGTTCTTGGGATGTTGACCGCTTTAAAAAACCTGCCTGTCAAGCCGGGTGCGCAATTTATTGACTATCAAGGCAATGAAATACCTTGGTAAATGTTGCTTATCGTGGCGATCAAAATGAATGCCGAGATGTTTAAGCAGCCACCAGAGGAAATTTCTAAAGGAAAAAAATGCAAGCTCGGTGTACTCACTTTCACAGCCAACATCAACTGTGTTTAAACTTATTCTTCTATAAACCATTCATAAGCGACGTATTGTGAAAAAATTTCTTTTTTTGGCTGCAGTTCTCGTCATATCTGCTTGTGCCACACAGACCCATAGGCCTTCCGCAATCGCGCAGCTTAGCCCCACCAAGGGCAACACCACATCTGGAAGCGTGCAGTTCACGCAAGCTGGGGATAAAGTACTTGTCAAAGTAGACATCAAAGGGCTTAAGCCAAATGCTCAACATGGCTTTCATGTGCATGAAAAAGGTGACTGCTCTAGCGGTGATGGTATGAGCACAGGAGGTCACTTCAACCCATCCGGTACCTCACATGGCGCACATGGGCAAGGCGTTCACCACGCTGGAGATTTACCCTCACTGAAAGCTGATGCTAATGGTGCTGCAAAAGTGACATTTGAGTCATCCACCATCTCCATCGTTGAAGGGATATCAAATGTCATTGGCAAGGGCTTGATCGTTCACCGAGACCCAGACGATTACAAAACCCAACCCACTGGAAACGCTGGGCCAAGACTTGCATGTGCAGTGATCAATAAAAGTTAACTGACAATTAACTGCCCAGCCAAAACACCGCAAACACAAAGTGTCAACAAAGTTACTGCGCTAAGCCATTTCAGACGCAACTGCAAGCGTTGAACAGCTGTCATCAGGGCGAGGTTTTGTTCGGCCAACTGGGTCAGCGTATGCGCCATTTCCTGTTGTACCTTGGACAGTTGCTCCAACTCAGTTGGCGCTTGGACTTCATCGTTGCGACGTTTATCGATAAAGCCACGGGCCTTCTCCATTACACCTGGCGCATGTTCAAGTACCTTATCCCAAGGAACAATTTTGAGAGCGGTTAACCAAGAAATTGCCATTTTTGCTCCTGATGGTTATAAAAGGGTGAGGTGGCTTTCTCTCACTTGGTATTCAGTCTTTATTGAAAACAGCATCCACAGGCAGTTGCATTGCTGAAGCCAGTTGATTGGTTTTCCCTGCCAAAGCAATCACACGCAGTAAATCGGCGTATTGCGCATCTGACATCCCTTTGCTTCTTGCAGCTGCCGTATGAGAATGAACACAATAGCTGCAAGCGTTGGCGACAGAAACCGCGATATAGATCATTTCTTTGGTGAGAGGATCAAGTGAGGAGGGCGAAGCCATGACAGCTTTAACCTCGCGCCAAGTACTTTCTAGTAAATCAGGGTCAAACGCCAAATAGTGCCACATGTTGTTGATGAAATCACTTTGACGGGTTTGCCTGATGTCATCAAAAACAGCTTTGACTTTGGGGTTACTTTCAATATTTGCGGGTAAGGAAAGGGTGCTCATATGAATTACTCCCAAAAAATTGAATTGACTGACATTTGTCATCTTATTTAGCCAACTGCCAA
>CANLWQ010000009.1 GCA_947494405.1 Comamonadaceae bacterium
ATGAAAATCAGCAAGGCCAAAGAACGCGCCTTGATGAAAGAGTTTGGCTTAGATGAAGCCGTGTTGTCTGAAGAAGACTTGGCCAAACGCCGCTCGCGCCTGAAGACCCTCATCAAAATAGGTAAGACACGTGGCTACTTAACCCACGGTGAAATTTCCGATCACTTGCCCGACAAACTGGTCGACGCCGAGACCTTGGAAGTTGTGATCACCATGTTGAATGACATGGGTGTGCAGGTTTACGAACAAACCCCTGACGCAGAAACGCTGCTGATCACCAACACCGGCCCCACTGTGGCCAGCGAAGAAGAAGCAGAAGAAGAAGCCGAAGCCGCTTTGTCTACCGTCGACAGCGAATTTGGCCGCACCACCGACCCTGTGCGCATGTACATGCGCGAAATGGGCACGGTGGAGTTGCTGACCCGCGAAGGTGAAATTGAAATTGCCAAGCGCATCGAAGGCGGCTTGATGGCGATGATGGAGGCCATCAGCGCCTCACCCGCCACAGTGGCAGAAATTTTGCGCATGGCAGGAGACATCCGTGAAGGCAAGGTTGTCATCTCCACCATCGTTGACGGTTTTAGCAATGCCAACGAAGCCGATGACTATGTGGCCGAAGAAGACTTTGACGAATTCGACGACAGCGATGACGACGACGGCAAAGGTGGCTCCAAAGCGCTCACCAAAAAACTTGAAGAACTCAAAGCTGAGGCACTTGTTCGCTTTGACCGGGTTCAGATCTTGTTTGAAAAAATGCGTAAAGCCTTCGACAAAGAAGGGTACGGATCGCCTGTCTATTTGAAAATTCAAAAATCCATCAGCGAAGATTTGATGACGGTACGTTTCACCGCCCGCACCATTGAAAAATTATGCGATTTGGTGCGCTCACAAGTGGACGACGTGCGCAAGAAAGAGCGCGAACTGCGCCGCATCATTGTCGACCGCTGTGGCATGCCACAAGACATGTTCATCAAAGAATTCCCTGCGAATTTGTTGAACCTGAAATGGGTGGAGAAGCAATCGGCTGCCGCCAAGCCTTGGTCGGTCATCATGACGCGAAATATTCCTGCGATTCAAGAGTTGCAGCAAAAGCTGACTGACGTGCAAACCCGCGTGGTCGTGCCTTTGGCGCAACTCAAAGACATCAACAAGCGCATGAACGAAGGCGAGCGCTCTTCACGCAACGCCAAAAAAGAAATGATCGAAGCCAACTTGCGCTTGGTCATCTCGATTGCCAAAAAATACACCAACCGTGGTTTGCAGTTCCTTGATTTGATTCAAGAGGGCAATATCGGTTTGATGAAGGCTGTGGACAAATTCGAGTACCGCCGTGGCTACAAGTTCTCTACCTACGCCACATGGTGGATTCGCCAAGCCATTACCCGCTCGATTGCCGATCAGGCACGCACCATTCGCATTCCTGTGCACATGATCGAGACCATCAACAAGATGAACCGCATCAGCCGCCAACACTTGCAAGAATTTGGCTTCGAACCCGATGCCTCGGTTTTGGCTGAAAAAATGGAAATGCCCGAAGACAAGATTCGCAAGATCATGAAGATCGCCAAAGAGCCTATCTCCATGGAAACGCCCATTGGCGACGATGACGATTCGCACTTGGGCGACTTCATCGAAGACAGCGCAAATACCGCTCCTTTGGAAGCGGCGATGCAAGCGGGTTTGCGCGACGTGGTGAAAGAGATTTTGGATGGCCTGACGCCACGTGAAGCCAAGGTACTGCGCATGCGCTTTGGTATCGAAATGGACAACGACCACACCTTGGAAGAGGTGGGTAAGCAATTTGATGTGACGCGTGAGCGCATTCGTCAAATTGAAGCCAAAGCCTTGCGCAAGCTCAAGCACCCCAGCCGCTCAGACAAACTGCGCAGCTTTATCGACACTTTATGACGCCAGCCCATAACCGACGTGGCGTGATCGCCATGTCGGTCAGCATGGCCTGCTTTGTTTTAAATGATTCGCTGGTCAAGTATGTCAGCGACAGCCTGCCCCCCTCACAACTGATTTTTCTGCGCGGCTTGCTCGCCTCTTTAGGCTTGCTGTTGTTGTGCGTATACATGGGTACTTTCAGAAACAGTCAAAGTACTTTCAAAGCACTTGGCCAACGCTGGGTATGGATACGCTCGGGCCTGGATGGTTTGGCCAGCTTGGTCTACCTCACCGCCATGTTCAATATGCCACTGGCCAATGCCACTGCCATCAATATGACGACACCCTTGTTGATTGCTTTGATGTCGGGCTTGCTGCTCGGTGTACAGGTGAGCCTCAGAAATTGGCTCATCATTGCCATCGGTTTTGTGGGCGTGTTGCTGATAGTGCAACCGGCCAGTGATGGTTTCAATGGGTGGGCTTGGGTGTGTTTAGCTGGCACCCTGCTGCACGCTTTACGCGATATCAGCATGCGGTTTGTACCGCCTCACATTCCCTCTCTGATAGTTACCCTGTGCACCGCCATTGGGGCCACCTTGATGGCCGGCGTATGGAGCTTGTGGCAAGACTGGGCAACGCTGACCCTGACCTCGCTGGCATGCTTGTGCGGTGCAGCCGTGCTGCTGAGTGCAGGATATTTCTTACTGATTTTGAGCACCCGCGCGGCGGACCTCAGCGTGGTCGCGCCGTTTCGCTATGTGGGCTTGCTGACCGCCGTGGTGATGGGCTTTGTGGTCTGGGGGGACATTCCCAACGCATTGGCTTGGTGCGGCATGGTCTTGCTGGTGGGTGCGGGTTTGATGATGTTGCGCAGCCAAGCCAAGCTTGCAACTGCTGAGAATTAAGCGCCAAACACTTCGGTATCGACTTCGCTGCTGGCTTGTTCGTTGTAACGGTTGCCTGCAACACGTTCGTGATTGATGGCCTTGTCAAGCCGCGTCAAAACCTCGGCTGAGAGTTGAATATTCAACGCTGCCATGTTGTCCTTTAAATGATCAATTCGCGAAGTGCCAGGTATGGTGACAATGTGCGGCGCTTGGTGCAGCACCCAAGCCAGTGCCAATTGCGCTGGCGTGCAATCGCAGTCTTTGGCAATTTGTACATAGCTGTCTAGCAGCTGCAAGTTGTGCGGATAGTTTTCTTGGTTGAAGCGTGGCGAGGTGTGACGCCAGTCGGTGGGCAGCAAGCTGCTGGTATCGCGCAAATCAGCACATAAAAATTTGCGCGCCAATGGACTGAAAGACACAAATGCCACACCCAACTCTTTGCAAGCTTGCAGCACCGCTATTTCGGGGTTGCGGGTCCACAAAGAGTATTCGGTTTGCAAGGCGGCAATCGGATGCACTGCATGGGCTTTGCGAAGAGTGGCGGCAGACACCTCAGACAAACCAATGCTGCGAATCTTCCCCACACGCACCAAGTCACTGAGTGCGCCCACACTGTCTTCAATAGGAATTTTCTTATCCCAACGGTGCAGGTAATACAAGTCAATCACATCGGTTTTCAAGCTGCGCAAGCTGTTGTCGCAAGTGGCTTTAAGGGTGTCTGGATGGCCATCAATGACACGCACTTTTTTGCCGTCGCCCTTCACATCCACACCTTGCATGCCGCATTTGCTGGCCAAGACAAAACGGCTGCGATGCTTAGCAAGCACTTTGCCAATGATGTGTTCGCTCTGGCCAAAACCATAAAGAGCGGCAGTATCGAAAAAATCCACACCCTCATCAAGCGCCGTCAGTAACAAACGCTCTGCATCCTCAAAGGAAGGTGGCGGTCCATAAACAGGACAAATATTCATGCAACCCAAGCCAATCGGGTTGATTTCAAACGGGCCGACGTGTCGTTTGCTCATGCCAGTTGTTGCTCCAAATCATGCAGTACTTGGTAACACGGCAAGACCTGCGCCACACTGGCATTGGGCTCACGGCCCTCGCGTATGGCTGCAAAAAACTCGCGGTCTTGCAACTCTATGCCGTTCATCGACACTGCCACTTGGGACACATCTAGTTTTTCTTCTTTGCCATTGAACAAATCGTCATAGCGGGCAATGTAAGTGGCGTTGTCGCCTATGTAGCGAAAGAAAGTGCCCAAAGGGCCATCGTTGTTAAAGCTGAGCGACAAGGTGCAAATTACGCCATTGGCTGCTTGCAACTGAATACCCATGTCCATTGCAATACCCAGTGTCGGGTGAATCGGGCCTTGAATAGCGTTGGCCTTCACCACCGGGCTACCGGCTTGGTAGGCGAATAAATCCACTGTGTGGGCCGCGTGGTGCCACAACAGGTGATCTGTCCAACTCCGTGGCTGCCCCAGTGCGTTCATATTGGTGCGACGGAAAAAGTAAGTTTGCACATCCATTTGAAACAGATTGAACTGCCCCGCCTTGATGTGTTGGTGCACAAATTGATGGCTGGGATTGAAGCGACGGGTGTGGCCGCACATGGCCACCAAGCCGGTTTGTTTTTGCAGCGCCACCACCTCGGCACCGTCTTGGTACACATCGCACAGCGGAATTTCCACCTGCACATGTTTGCCGGCTTTCAAACAAGCCAAGCTTTGTGATGCATGCATTTGCGTGGGGGTGCACAAAATCACCGCGTCTACTTCCTTTAACGCCAAGCTGTCGTTCAAGTTGGTGGTGACATGGGCGATACCGTACTTGTCGGCCACCTCTTGGGTTTTGGCCAGTTCACGCCCGATCAGCGAAACCACTTCCACGCCCTCAATCAGTTGGATGCCATCTAAATGTTTGATGCCAAATGCGCCTGCGCCGGCCAAGGCTACTTTGATCGTCATGCTGCTTCCTGATTGGGATGAATGGGTAAGAGTTTAATGACTTCAAGTATTGCTTTGATTCACTCGCAATATTGGGGAATCTAGCAAACCCCGCCACATGGCCAGCGCTTCCTGCGCCATAAGGGTATCGGCATTTTTCGCATCAGCGCCTGCGCCCAGCTGCACCATCACCAATTGCAAATCAGGTGCCACAAACATGAATTGCCCATACACACCCATCAACATAAAGCGTCTAGGGTGTCCGGGGAAAGTCCAAAAATGCAAGCCATAGCCCAGATTGGGGGTGGCCGTCCCTGGTTGGCACGCCAAAGGGTGTTTGTGGCAATCGGTGGCATCCAGCAAATACGCTTGGGAAAATACTTCTTGACCTGTATCCGGTCTGTAACCATTGTTGGCTAACACAGCGCCCCAACGCGCATAGTCAGCCAAGGTGGCGCAAAAACTGCCACTGGCTCGCACCACCCCAAATCGGTCTTGCAACCACAAGGCTTCGCTTTCTGCCCCCATGGCTTGCCATAGCCGTTTACCCACAAAACTGGCAAGGTCCTCGCCTGCCACCGATTGAAACACCAGGGAAAGCACAGACGTTTGAGCGCTTGAGTAGGCAAAGCGCTCACCATCTGCAATTTCCCGCACCCGCAAATTGTGGGCAGCAGCAGCAATGCCTCGCTGTGCAGCGATGCGGCTGAAAACAGCGGTATCCCCCTGCCCGTCATAACGATCATCAAACTGAACACCCGAGGACATGTGCAACAACTGGCGAAGTGTTGCTTCGCCGTACAAACTGCCACTCAATACAGGTGCCAAGGTATCCGAACGAATATCCAAGGAAGCGAAAATTCCCTCTTGCAAAGCATGGCCAATGGCCAATGAAGTCATTGACTTGGCGAATGAATGTCCCAGAAAACGCATGGATGGGGTACGCTTGTATTGGTAAGCCTCAAACCATCGTTGTCCCCCCTGAAGCACCATCAAACCCATGACACGTTGACGCGACAAATAGTCTGCCAAAGTGTGTTGCTTGCCTTGGTAGGTATAAAAAAAGTGGTTGGTGAATGTCTCAGTCTGGCTGGAAACAGGCAAGGACATGGGTTGAGCGCTGGCCGGTAAACGAGCGATACGACCTGGTGAAAAATCAATCTCGTCCATTCGACTGAACGAACCCACCCGAACCGCTTCACTGAAAAAATAGTTCTGGGCATTGCCTACAGGATAAGCACTCAGGCTACCCAGCAATTCTTCATCTGGCGCAGGACGTGTAGGTGTGTACAAGCGGATTTAAGCGTTTTCCAAAATCAAATGTCCCACCGCCGTGTTGCTGGCGGGCACATGGTAGAAACGGTGAGCCACTTTAGGCGACGCCTTGCCGTCGTTCACATCACTCATGGCGCCCCGCGCAATCAGCCACATCACCAACTCTATGCCCTCGCTACCGGCTTCGCGCACGTAGTCGATATGCGGTTTTTGTGCCAAGCTGGCAGGGTCGGCTACCAATTGGTCTAAAAAAGCGTTATCGAATTCTTTGTTGATGAGGCCGGCTCGCGGGCCTTGCAACTGGTGGCTCATGCCGCCGGTTCCCCATATGTGGATATTCAAATCCGCATCGAAACTTTGCACCGCTTTGGCAATGGCTTTGCCTAAGTTAAAGCATCTTTGCCCTGAGGGCACCGGGTACTGCACCACATTCACCGCAAAAGGAATAACCGGACACGGCCACGCCTGTGGTTGCCCGCACATCAGCGATAGCGGCACGGTCAGACCGTGGTCTACATCCATTTTGTTGACGATGGTGAGATCAAAGTCTTGTTGAATGACAGACTGCGCAATGTGCGCCGCCAACTCGGGGTGGCCTTGCACCACGGGCACGGGGCGCGGCCCCCAGCCTTCATCGGCGGGTGTGTATTGCGCTGCAGTGCCAATGGCAAAAGTGGGAATCATGTCCAAGCTAAAGGCAGTGGCATGGTCGTTGAACACCAAAAAAATAACGTCAGGCGTGTTGTTCTTCATCCATTGCTTGGAGAACTCGTAGCCTTTGAAAAGTGGTTGCCAATAGGATTCGTGGGTTTTGTCCATATCGATGGCAGCGCCTATGGCCGGCACATGCGAGGTGTAAACCGAAGCGGTGATGCGTGCCATGTCTTAAGCCTTTCCTGCTTGGCCTTGCGGCTGGCGGTGCGCTTGTGCGCTGCCTTCTTCGCCAATGAAGCGATTGCCCTCCACAGATCGCCCTCCGCCCACCATCATGGCACGGTACTCGTCTTCGCTCATGCCCGTCATGCTGCCGGCCATTTGCTGAAAGCTTTTGCCGTCAGTGGCACCAATTTTGGCGAGGAAATAAATATTGCCACCGGTGCGAATACACCCGTTGAGGTCACGTGCCAGCACCGCCTGTTTTTGTTCTTCGCTCATGTCCCATTCATCCAGATAGGCACGTTCATTGGCTTTGAAGCGGCTGCGATTGTCGGCCTTCATCAGCGACATGCAAAACTGATTGAGCCCATAGCCTTTGCGCGACTGGTCGGCATCGAAGATGGTGGTGCCAGGCACGTCTAAATAAGGTTTATCAAGCGCCATACAAATCTTTCAAGAAGCTTGGCCGCTGAGTTCGGGCCAATACAAACGAAGGGGGTTGTCAACCAACAATTTGCGCTGCAACTCGCTATTGACCGCGATATGGGGAATGAAGTCCACCAACAAGCCGTCATCTGGCATATGGTCCTTCAGGTTGGGGTGTGGCCAGTCGGTACCCCACAACACCCTATCGGGGAAAGTCTGCACCACATGCCTAGCAAAAGGCACCACATCTTGGTAGGCGTGTTGTTGTCCCTGCAAAGCTTGGGGGCCAGAGATCGATAAGCGTTCGGGACAGGATACTTTGCTCCACACATTTTCATGCTGCTGCATGAACTTCATGAACAAACTGAATTCTGGGCCGTCCACAGGATGCGCCACATTGGGCCTGCCCATATGGTCTACCACCACCTGTGTGGGCAAGGCGGTGAAGAAATCCCACAACTCTGGCAGGTCAACGGCTTCAAAGTAAATCACCACATGCCAGCCCAAAGCTTTGATGCGCTGGGCAATCTCCAGCAATTCGTCTTTGGGTGTGAAGTCCACCAAGCGCTTGACAAAATTAAATCGCACACCGCGCACACCTGCGGCGTGCATGGTTTGTAATTCGGCGTCAGTCACTCCACGCTTGACCGTGACCACACCACGAGCTTGGCCATTGGAATGATGCAATGCGTCCATCAAGGCGCTGTTGTCTGCGCCGTGGCAAGTGGCTTGCACAATCACGTTTTTCGCAAACCCCAAATGGTCACGCAGCGCAAACAATTGTTCTTTAGACGCGTCGCATGGCGTGTACTTGCGCTCGGGTGCATAAGGAAACTGCGCACCTGGGCCAAACACATGGCAATGTGCATCAACCGCGCCCGCAGGCAACACAAAACGGGGTTTGGCAGGTCCTTCAAACCAATCAAGCCAGCCCGCAGTGGGCGTGAAATTGCCGGTAGTGGATTTCATGGTCAGTCGATGTAGGTCAAGCCTGCCTTGGCAAGCGGTTCGCGCATGTTGTACATATCCAAACCCAACACACCCGAGGCCAGCTTGGCGCGTTTCTCACCTTCATGAGATTCCCGCGCTGCTGCCGCATCGGCCACCTCTTGCGCCATGCTGGCAGGCACCACCACCACGCCGTCGTCATCAGCCACGATGGCGTCCCCCGGGTTGACCAAGGCACCCGCACACACAACCGGCACATTCACCGAACCCAAGGTGGCTTTGATGGTGCCCTTGGCGCTGATGGCGCGACTCCATACGGGAAAACCCATTTGCGTGAGTTCGGCCACATCGCGCACGCCCGCATCAATAATGAGGCCACGCGCACCCTGCGCCATGAATGAGGTGGCCAACAAGTCGCCGAAATAACCATCGGTACAGGGCGCGGTGATGGCAGCCACCACGATGTCGCCGGCTTGGATTTGCTCGGCCGCGACATGCATCATCCAGTTGTCCCCTGGGTGCAGCAGCACCGTGACAGCGGTACCTGACACCCGAGCACCTGCATAAATAGGGCGCATGACGGTGTGCATCAAACCCAAACGGCCCATGGCCTCATGCACGGTGGCCACACCGTAAAGGCCTAACTGCTCCACAGCGCCTCTGTCAGCACGTTGAATGTTGCGCTTGACGGTTCCAAGGGGGTAATTCATGTCATAGACCTTTCTGTTTCAAACGTGCATCCAAGCGGGGGAACACGCGGCGCACATTGGCTTCGTAAATTTGGTGGCGGTCCGCATCACTGAGCAACTTGCTGGCCTGGATGTAGCGCTTGGTGTCGTCATAGTAGTGACCAGTTTGCGGGTCTATGCCACGCACAGCGCCAATCATCTCAGAAGCAAACAACACATTTTTCACAGGAATAACGGTGTTGAGTAAATCGATGCCGGGCTGGTGATAGACACAAGTGTCAAAGAAAATATTGTTGAGCAAATGCTCTTCCAGCAAGGGCTTTTTGAGTTCTTGCGCCAAGCCGCGAAAGCGTCCCCAGTGGTAAGGCACGGCGCCTCCGCCATGGGGAATGAGGAATTTCAAGGTGGGGAAATCTTTGAACACATCGCTGGTCAAGCATTGCATAAAGGCTGTGGTGTCGGCATTCAGGTAATGCGCACCGGTGGTGTGAAAACAGGCATTGCAACTGGTGGACACATGAATCATGGCGGGCAAGTCGTACTCCACCATTTTTTCGTAAATCGGGTACCAATGCCGGTCGCTCAATGGTGGCGATGTCCAGTGCCCTCCCGAAGGATCGGGGTTCAAGTTGATACCCACTGCACCGTACTCTTTGACGCATCGCTCCAACTCAGGAATGCAAGTGGCAGGGTCCACGCCTGGCGACTGCGGCAACATGGCCACCGTCACAAAGTGGTCGGGAAACAAAGTTGACACCCTAAAACACAGCTCATTGCATATAGCCGCCCAAGTGCTGGAGACGGCGAAGTCGCCAATGTGGTGGGCCATGAAAGATGCACGCGGTGAAAACAGCGTGATGTCGCTGCCGCGCTCTTTCATCAACTTAAGCTGGTTGGTTTCTATGCTGTGGCGCAAATCCTCATCGCTGATTTTCAGATCAGCCACTTGCGGCATGACTGAGGGGTCTTGGATGCCCGCAATTTGACGGTTGCGCCAGTCTTCCAAGGCCTTGGGGGCGGTGGTGTAGTGACCGTGGCAGTCGATGATCAAACTCATGTCTTGTCTCCTGAATTCCAAACAGATGATGGCACCAAGGCCTCGCCTCGCATGATGAGCCGCGCCGTGCGCAGCAAAGCCGCTTGTGTCACCTCGTGGCCACCAGGCAACTGGGGGGCTGCACGGGTTTGCAAAGCCACACTGAATTCACCCGTAGGGTGTTCCACCGACAACGATGGGTTTTCACCGGTGGGCATCACCACCAGGCCTTCACACACCGTGCCTTGCAACACGCAAGCCGTGGCTGCTGTCACCGCTGCCAAGACACCGATGGCGTCATGGCACACATGGGGAATAAAGCTGCGGGTAGATAAAGCACCGCCATGGATGGGTGCAGCGATCATGGTCATCTTTGGGTAATTTTTCGCGCTCACATCACCCAAGCCCATCAACACCGACACCTGCAGCCGCAAAGCCTCGATACGGGTTTTAAGGTCTGCGTCGGCATTGAGCTGTTCAGCCGATTCGTAGCCGCTGCGCCCCATGTCGCTGGCCTTGAACATCACCAAAGGCATGCCGTTGTCTATACAAGTCACCTCTATGTCAAAAGGCGCAAAGCCTTGCAGTTTTTCCGAAGGCTCTACACGCACACGGTCTTTCACTTGGCCTGTGGGCAGCAAAGCGCTGCACACCGAGCCCGCCGTGTCCAAAAAATTGATGGTGATGGGAGAAGAAGTGCCGGGCGCGCCATCAATGCGGGCAAGGCCTTGTTCGGCCACAAACCGAACCCCGTCTGTACCCATGGGTGTTTGCACCGTGATGTCGCATTGCATATCGGTGTTGAGCGTCAGCACCCTTAAAGTGGTGCTGTCAGCGCTCGCTTGCACCATGCCACTGTGCAGCGCAAACGGAACCACTGCCGCCAGCATATTGCCGCAGTTGGGCGTGGTGTCTACTGTGTCTTTATCGGGCTGAAGTTGGGCGAATAAAAAATCGAGATCAACGCCCGCTGTGGTGCTGGGTCGCACGATGCCCACTTTGCTGGTGAGCGGATGGGCTCCACCCAAACCATCGATTTGCCGCTTGTCAGGCGAACCCATGATGGCCAACAAGACACGGTCGCGCAAAGCTTTGTCGGTTGGCAAATCGCTTTCGCGGAAAAAAGGTCCTTTGGAAGTACCGCCCCGCATATACATACATGGTACGGGGTGAGAGGCATGCAAGCTGTGGGTCATGGTGTGGTGGAGTTTAAAAATAAATCAAGCCGCTGTGTAAATCTGCCATGGCGCACAGCAATCCCGCAAAAACCAAATAGGGACCAAAGGGCAAAGGCTCGCCAGCTTGCAAACTTCCTCGCCAGCGCATGAACAAAGCCACCATCACCCCCAGCAGTGAAGCAATCAGCAACAGCACCGGCAAAGCCATCCAACCCAACCAAGCACCCAAGGCCGCCAGCAATTTGAAGTCGCCTTCCCCCATGCCTTGCTTTCCAGTGATCATTTTAAAAACCGCATGCACCAACCACAAACTTAAGTAGCCGGCCACTGCGCCCCACAAACTGTCGCTCAAGCTCAAGCCCGTCAAACCCAATGCAGAAAGGATCAATCCCGACCATATCAGTGGTTGGGTCAAGACGTCGGGCAAGAGCATGGTGTCGGCATCGATAAAAGCCAAGGCCAGTAGTACAGTGCCAAAGCCTGCCCAAGCCAAGGCTGATGTGGAGACGCCACCCTGAGCGGCCGACCAAGCCCACCAAGCCGCGACGGCCAACTCCACCAAGGGATAGCGCCAAGATACGCGGGCTTGGCAATGGCGGCAACGCGCTTTGAGCCACAAAAAACTCAGCACCGGCACCAACTCGCTGGCACCTAAGCTGGTTTTGCAACTGGGGCAATGCGAGCGCGGTAAAAACAAATTGAACATATCGCGGGCAGGCGGCTCTTGACCTTGAAAACGCAGCACCTCATCGGCCCAGTCGTTTTGCATCATCTGAGGTAAACGCCAAACCAAGAGATTCACAAAACTACCTATCAACAAGCCCACCAAAGCAGCCAGCAATATCCATAAAAGTGGGTAGGTTTGAAACAGTTCCATGGTTCAGGCCTTGTGTCTTGACACACCCAACAGTTGGTCTAACAACGCGGGCTGAGCCAACAATGGGGCAGCGGGGCCGCAATGGATGGCACGCCCTTGATCGAGCACCACCGCTTGATGGCTGATGCCCAAAATGGCTTGAGGGTGTTGCTCGACGATGATGGCTGACAAACCCTCATCGCGGGTCAGTGTGGCAATGGCCTTTAACAGCTCTTGAACAATGATGGGTGCCAAGCCTTCAAGAGGTTCATCCAGCAACAACAACTTGGGGTTGAGCACCAAAGCACGGCCTATGGCCAACATTTGTTGCTCGCCGCCAGAGAGTTGGTTGCCCCAATTGTTGTGCCGCTCGGCCAAACGTGGAAACATCTGAAACACACGCTCAGGTGTCCACGCACCGGGTCTGGCCACAGCGCTTAAATTTTCAAGCACAGTGAGTGACTTGAAGATATCTCGCTCTTGCGGCACCCAAGCAACACCGGCAGCGGCACGCTGGTGCGACGGTAATTTGTGCAGCGCCACGCCGCCCAACGTGATGCGCCCTGCGTGTTGGCAGGTGGCACCTGCGATGGTATTGATCAGCGTGGTTTTTCCCGTGCCGTTGCGACCCAACAAAGCCAAGGTTTCACCTTCGGCCAAGGACAAGCTCAGTTCATGCAAGATGACTGCCTCGCCATAACCGGCGCTCAAATTTTCAATCGTCAGCAGCTCAGCCATGGTGGTCCGCCTGACCCAAATACACCTCACGCACACGTGCATCGGCAGCCACTTCTGCTGGTGTGCCCTCGGTGAGCACCGCGCCATTGACCAGCACGGTCATGCGCTTGGCAAAGCTGAACACCAAATCCATATCATGCTCAATCAACAACACGCTGACATCAGCAGGCAAAGCCGCCACGGTTTGCAACAGCTCTTCGCGCTCACCCGCCGGCACGCCAGCCACAGGTTCATCAAGCAACAACACGCTAGGCTGGCAAGCCAAAGCAATGGCCATCTCCAGCAAGCGGCGCTTGCCATAGGCCAATTCTTGGGTGACTTGGTTCATCACCTCGGTTAAATGAAATTGCGCCAGCAGATGCTCGCATCGATTGGCAATGCGTGGGGCGTGCCCCAAAGCTTGCCAACCATTGCCGCCCTGCCCCATGTGCTGGCTGACGGCCATGGCCAAGGTTTGCAAAGGCGTGAGGCTTTCAAACAATTGGTTGATTTGAAAGGTGCGTACCAAGCCACGGCGTACCCGCTGGTGTGGTGGTAAATGGCTGATGTCCTTGCCAAGCAAGGCTATGCGCCCAGAAGAGGGAGGCAAAACGCCGGTCAGTAAATTGATGAGGGTGGTTTTGCCAGCACCATTGGGCCCGATCAGCGCATGGCGGGCACCGCGCTCGAGTTGCAAGCTGACATTGTTGGTGGCGGTGATGCCACCAAAACGTTTGACCAAACCTTGGCAGGAGAGAACAATGTCTGCACTCATGCGCGCCGCCCCCAAGTCCATAGGCGCAGCAAACGTTCGCGCCCCAGCAACATCAGCAAGACCAAGAACAGTCCCAACCAAAACATCCAGTACTGCGGTGTCCAAGCAGAAATAAGGCTGTGCAAGGTTTTGAATACCACCGCGCCAACGATGCCTCCCCACAACCAACCCGTACCACCGATGACCAATATCAACAGCACATCGGCGGAGCGGTCAAAACCAAACACATCCAGCGAAGCAAAACCTGTGGTTTGCGCTTGCAAGCCGCCAGCCAAACCTGCCAAGGCCGCAGCCAGCGTGTACACCGCCATCAAGCGCGCATGCACCGAAATGCCTATGGCTTGTGCGCGCAAAGGATTGTCTCGAATGGTTTTCAAGCTAAAGCCAAAAGGTGACTGAACCACTTGGCGCAACAGCAAGAACACCAGCAAGGTGACGCACAAGGCATACCAAGCTGCGGTTTGCCCCAACAAATCAAACTCAAACCGACCCAGCACCGGCCCCATCACCACGCCTTGCAAGCCGTCAGCCCCGCCGGTGATGAAGTCGAGTTTGTTGGCCAACTCTTGCAACAGCAAAGCCACGCCCAAGGTCACCATGAGTCGGGTCAGGTCTGAGCCGCGCAACACACTCAGGCTACAAACCGCGCCCAAAACAGCCGTGACCGCCCCTGCCACGGCAAGCCCCAGCAGTGGGTCGGGGTTGATGTGCTTGGCAAACAAAGCCGCCGTGTAGGCGCCCATGCCAAAAAACGCTGCGTGACCCAAGGACACAATGCCGCTGTAGCCCAAGATCAAATCAAGCGACATGGCAAACAAGGCAATGATGGTGATTTCGCTGATGAGCAAAGCATGGCTGGGTATCCAAAAAGGCAAGCACAACAACACCGCCCACACCGCAAATTCCCACCAACGCGGCTTTGCCAAAGCAGCCAAACTTTTCGCCGCGCTGCTCATTTGCTGCCCCGAGAAAACAAGCCTTGGGGTCGCCACATCAAGATAACAATCATCAAGCTGTAAACAATGAATGCACCCAATTTAGGGATGTAGTATTTGCCCGCCACATCCGCAATACCTAAGAGCAAAGCAGCCAACAAGGGCCCCGTCAAACCGGATGTACCACCCACGGCTACTACGATTAAAAAATAAATCATGAACTTCAATGGGAAGACCGGGTCTAAGCCCAGCACCTCGGCACCCAGTGCACCACCCAAACCGGCCAGTCCCGAACCCAGCGCAAAGGTGATGAGAAACACACGGTTGACATCAATGCCCAGACCCGCAGCCACACGTTGGTTGTCAACCGCCGCACGCAATTGCGCGCCAAACCGGGTGCGCACCAGCAGCAGTTGCAAGACCACGGTCAGCGCTGCACAAACTGCAATGATGGCCAAACGGTAGTGGCCCATGCCCAATGCGCCGTCCCATAACTCGGTGCGGCCTTTCAAAAACTCGGGCAGTTGCACCAACTGCTGGGTCGAGCCCACAAAAAAATCCACCCCCGCTACAGCCATGAAGGTCAGGCCAATGGAAAACAGCACTTGATCGAGATGGGGCTTGTTGTACATGCGCCGGTAAAGCGTGACCTCTAGCAGCGCCCCCAGCACAGCCGTGAACACAAACGCAAGAGGCACGCAGAGCAAAAAAGGCAAGCCCGCATGCTGCATGAGCAACACCGTGATGTAACCACCTGCCATGGCAAAAGCACCATGCGCGAGGTTGATGAAATTCATCAAGCCCAGCGTGACTGCCAAGCCAATGGCCAGGATGAACAACAACATCCCGTAAGCCACGCCATCGAACAAAATGGTCAACATGTGCGCTGGTCTTACTTGGTTTTGCCGGGGTCTTTCATGTCTTTGATGACGTCAAACTCCACGTTATAGAGTTGTCCGTCTTTCTTTTCGACTTTGCGCAAATATATGTTGTGCACCACGTCGCGGGTTTGCGCGTCAATGTAAATTTGACCGCGAGGACTCTCGAAAATTTGGCCCTTCATGGCCGACAACAAGGCCTCGCCACCACCTTGGCCGCCCTTGGTGTTTTTCAAAGCTTCGTAAATCACCCGCATACCGTCATAGCCGCCCACCGCCATGAAATTGGGACGCAAGCCGTTGTTGGCTTTCTTGAAGGCTTCGACAAATTTTTTGTTCAGTGCTGAGGGGTGGGCTGCCGAATAGTGGTGAGCAGTGACCACGCCCAAAGCACCGTCGCCCATGTCGTTCAACTGATCGTCATCGGTCAAGTCGCCCGTACCGATGAGCTTGATGCCGGCCTTGTCCATGCCGCGCTCAACAAATTGTTTCATCACCGCCGCCCCCGCGCCAGACGGCACAAAAACAAACACAGCGTCGGGCTTTAAGTCACGCACTTTTTGCAGAAAAGGGGCGAAATCGGGGTTGCGCAAGGGCACGCGCAGGCTTTCCAACACCTGAGCACTGTTGAGTTGCATGCGCTCTTTGAAATAGCGTTCTGCGTCGATGCCTGGGCCGTAGTCACTGACCAAGGTCACTACGCGCTTGAAACCGTTTTTAGGCGCCCAGTCGCCCATGGCGACCGCACACTGGGGCAAGGTGAAACTGGTGCGCACAATAAAAGGTGAGGCTTCGGTGATGCTGGAGGTGGCAGCGGCCATCACCACCATCGGTGTTTTGGATTGGCTGGCAATGGGCGCTGTGGCCAAAGCCAAAGGCGTCAAGCCAAAGCCGCTGAGCACGCCCACTTTGTCATTCACCACCAGCTCTTGCGCTATGCGCTTGGTGGCGTCAGGCACGCCGCCGTCGTCCTTGACGATGAGCTCAATTTTTCGCCCCGCTACCGTGCTGCCGTTTTGCGCCATATACAAACGCGCAGCCGCCTCGATTTGCTTGCCCGTAGATGCAGATTGGCCTGTCATGGGCAAGATAAGACCGATTTTGAAAACTTCTTGCGCCCAAGCCACCGAGGTGTTGAGGACCAAAGTCCAAGCCAACAGGGGAAATAACAAGCGCTTTTTCATGAAGAAACTCCGAGGTTTGACTGATGTAACGGCTAACAAGCGATTCTAGGTGGCGGGTATGTTTGCCCTGAGGTTTATTTGTGGATCAGGCGAACACTGGGCATATGGTTCAAATCTGGCGAGCGCATGGCTTGATTCAAATTGCGCTGCGCCAAGCGCGAATGCTCACGCATGATGGCTTCAGCGCGTGCGCCTTCGCCTTGCTCTATGGCCAGCAACACCTGTTGATGCTGGTCTTGGGCAATGACGAGCATGTCGCGGGCTTGTGCGCTGTTGGCTTGACTGATGACAAAGCCCGAAGGGGAGGCAAACGGCAGACCAATGACGCGTTCCAACTCCCTTTGCAGCAAAGCGCTGCCAGACATTTCTGCCAATAATGCATGGAAGCGTTCGTTGTGACTGACATAAGCACTGAAAGCTTGGTCGTTCAAACTGCCGTTGCCCAAAAATTGATCGATACCGTCCAGACAAGCGCGGGCTTGGGCCAGCGCCTCTGGCGCGACGCCGCGCTCGGCGGCAAAGCGCGCGGCCAGTCCTTCCAATGTGCCGCGCAACTCGATAGCGTCCGACACATCGCGCTCGGTGAAGGTGCGCACCGCAAATCCTCCGTGGCTGAGCGCCTCCAACAAGCCTTCTTGTTCGAGTTTCATCAAGGCAGTGCGAATAGGGGTGCGAGAAACGCCCAATTTGTCCACCAAGGCCAACTCGGCAATGCGCGAGCCAGCGGCCAACTCACCCGCCAAAATCAGCTCGCGCAAACGCAGTTGCGCTTTGACAGCTTGCGAATGTGTGGGGTGCTCGTCAGTCATTGACATGGGGCTCATCATGCTCGATTGTATGCAATACAGCTCAAAAAACCCCTAAAATAGGCTTTAAAATCAGTTTTATTGCATTTTTTGTATACCAGAACAGTCCTCATCTTGGAGCCCTTCACTATGACCGTCCCTCACATTCCCGCTCGCTACGACCATGTTGGCAGTTTTTTACGCCCCGCTTACCTGTTGGAAGCCCGCGAGCAAAAAGCCAAAGGTCAGATCACCCCAGAGCAGCTGCGGCTGGTGGAAGACAAGGCCATTACCGAGATTGTGAAGTTCCAAGAGGAGGTGGGCTTGAAGTCGATCACCGATGGCGAGTTCCGTCGCACCTATTTCCATATCGACTTTCTTGAGCAAATGGGCGGCGTAAAAACCGATATCCCCGTGACCATAGAGCGCCCCGATGGCACACAAGAGTTGGCACCCCCGGTCATTCGCGTGATCGACAAAGTGCGCCATGTGAAAGACATACAACTGGCCGATTTCAACTACCTGAAGTCGCAAATTGCCAAGGGCAGCTCGCCCAAAGTGACCATACCCTCGCCCACCATGCTGCACTTCCGTGGTGGCCGTGCTGGCATCAGCAAAGACGCTTACCCTGAGCTAGACCCCGCGTTTTATGACGATGTTGCCAAAGCCTATGGCGATGAGTTGCGCAGCCTGTCAGCGGCCGGTTGCAACTATGTGCAAATGGACGACACCAACCTCGCCTATTTGTGCGACGACAAAATGCGTGAAGCTGCCCGTGCCCGTGGCGACGACCCCAACGAGTTGCCACACCGCTACGCCGCCTTCATCAACAAAGTGGTGGCGCAAAAGCCTGCGGGCATGACTTTGGCCATGCACCTGTGTCGAGGCAATTTCAAAAGCACCCACGCCGCGGCCGGCAACTATGAACCCGTGGCCGAAGCGCTGCTGTCTGAGATGAACATAGACGCCTACTTTCTGGAATACGACGATGACCGCAGCGGCGACTTTCGCCCTTTGCGCTTCCTAGCCAAAGACAAATTGGTGGTGCTGGGCTTGGTGACCACCAAGTTTGGCGCGATGGAGAGCAAAGACAGTTTGAAGCGGCGCATTGACGAGGCGGCCAAATACGCGCCGCTGTCGCAGTTGGCGCTGTCTCCCCAGTGCGGTTTTTCCAGCACGGTACACGGCAACAACA
>CANLWQ010000010.1 GCA_947494405.1 Comamonadaceae bacterium
ATGAATTCCTTGTCCTGACTTTGTCATGATGAGAACAAGTTATGCCTGATGACCATAGCGACGTGGTACCACTCCTTCCCATCCCGAACAGGACAGTGAAACGCGTCAGCGCCGATGATAGTGCGGATTCCCGTGTGAAAGTAGGACATTGTCAGGCTATTACAGCCTCAGAAAGCCCAACTCAAGCGAGTTGGGCTTTTTGTTTTAAGGCTCAAATATTATGTAATGTCAAGCCATCCAGACGAGCTACCTTTTTGCTGACCAGGTCTGACACCAAATCTTCAATCCATAGACTGATAGAGATCGTTGAAAAAAAAGATTTGTGTATATCTTCTAGGAGTGAGGTACTTGTAGCCCAAAGTTTAAGAGTATCCATATCCACAGATTGCCATTCCAGCAACTTGAACTTCAAAAGAACTTTTGCAGCATGCGAGGCATGAAGCGGTGGTGATTCTTTAAAACGATTGATCTTTTTGCGAGCAATAGCAATAGCTCTTGCCACATCTTCAATCAAAGGACCATGTCCTGGCAAAACAATTCTTGGGTTGAGGTTCTCAATTAAATCTAAGGTAGAAATTACCTCAGCAAAGCCTGTTCCTCCACAAATTTCAGGAAAGACAACACCAAACCCATTGGCCCACAGGGCATCAGCTGATATCAAAATACGGTTTTCAGGGTTAAAAAAGAGAAGGGCATCATGGTCGTGACCTGGGGACGCATGAACTTCCCAATTGAAACCTGCCCAGTTGTAAAAATCACCAGGGTGCAATTGAGTATCCGCGTGAAACCTTGGGCATGATTGGCCAGTCGCTTCAAAACTCAGAGCGCTGTTATCCCAGTCACGAACAGCATCAAATAAACCAAAAGGGATAAAAGTAGTTATCTCAGGAAATTGTGACTGAACAGCAAGATTTCCGCCACAGTGATCACTGTGAAGATGGGTATTCACCAAAGTGTCTAAAGTACGCTGATGAAGACGACTGGCAAGAAATGTCAAAAGCAAAGAAGAGTGAGTGACATAACCCGTGTCAATCAAAACACTTGAAATACCATCATCTAGAAAGATGGAATTAGAAGAAAGCCAGCCCCTCTCCCAATAATGCAAACCAGCCGGTAAAAGTGGTGTCATGAATGAGGGCGAATAAAAAAAATTGGGTAAAAAACCATAAAGAAGAAGAAAAATCAGTATCCTTATGCCATAGCAACAAAAGCAGGTATGTAGGCCTGCAATCCAGTGGACACGCCACCTCATACAAATAATACCAAGACCCGTAAGCCAAGAAATTGGCAGAGCAAGTTCGTAAAAGCATTTCAAATACGCCCTAAATCAAAAGAAATGCTGCTTGAGGTGATGGGTGAAGCTGAAAAAAACAGCTTAATAGGGCCCGAAAGTCGACTCATGATGGAAGGCGTGCTGCGCATAAGCGAAATGCGAGCAATAGACATCATGGTTGCTGCTCCACGCATAGACATGATTGATATTGAAATGGACCGAGATGATTTATTTCATCAGGTCATTGATATTGGTCACTCTAGATACCCGGTCTTTGAAGAAAACCGAGAAAACATCATTGGCGTACTCCATTCCAAAGATTTGCTGAAACTTCAAAGAGCACCAGACTTCAGCATCAAAGCGCTGTTAAGAAATGTTTTGTATGTGCCAGAGTCTAAAAACTTGGTAGATTTACTTCGAGAGTTTAAAAAAAGCAGAAACCATCTTGCGCTGGTGGTGGATGAATTTGGCCGAATAGCTGGTTTGGTAACTTTAGAAGATGTGCTTGAAGAAATTGTGGGTGAAATAGAAGATGAGTTCGACACACAGAGCAGCACACCAGATATATATACCTTGGCAGATAAAAGCTATCGAATTGCAGGGCATTGTTCGATTGAAGATATCAACAAAGCATTTGAAGTCGATTTGCTAGAGGGCAAAGACGAAGAGTTTGATACCTTGGGAGGACTTATTGCACATGAAATTGGACATGTGCCGCAAAAAGGGGAGGCCTTCACTGTTGCTGGTTTAAAGTTTGAGGTCATGCATGCCCGCGGAGGAGCCGTTAAGTGGTTTCGTCTTCGCCTGTGACTCATCAAAGTGGAATCAAATACAAAGCATACATCTACAGCCTCATTACGCTGCTTGGAATGGTACAGGGATATGCATTAGCCTCACCGTGGAGTGGGCAGGCAAATGCAAGTTTGCAAGTCATGAGTCTTGCGGGTTTTTTATTTACCCAACAAAAAGACACAACGACTCAGCAAAGGTTTATTCAAGCTTGGGTATTTGCCACCAGCTGGCTGATCGCAAGCGTTTGGTGGTTATATATATCCATACATGATTTCGGTGGCTTACCAGCATCTTTAACATTGCTTGCCATTGTCTTGCTGTGTGGCGGATTGGCCACTTACTATGCGGTCACCATCAGTTTGTACTTTAAGTGGAGACATACTAAACCATGGGTCAGTGGCGTATTGTTCGCTAGCTGCTGGACATTGGCTGAAATAGCGAGAGCAGAATTTTTCACGGGATTTCCTTGGGGTGCCATAGGGTACGCACATACAGACAGTGTCTTGGTAGTGATAGCGCCGTGGGTAGGCGTGTATGGCATCTGTTGGGTGGCTGCCTACGTGGCCGCTTGCTTAAGCTCAAATATCGAAAAATATCCACAAAAAAGACAAAAACAAAAATATATCAGCGCAGCCATTGTGTTGGTGGGCATATCTGTATTGTTGGTTCCTTGGAAGCCATCAACACCCACAACACCATCTAGCTTCAGTGTGAGTTTGCTGCAAGCAAATATCCCACAAGAATTGAAATACAGCCAACTCAGGCGGGAAGCAGTCACTTGGTATGTTGATCAAGCCATACATGCAACAACCGATTTAGTGGTGATGCCCGAGACAGCCATCGCCTATCTTCAAAAAGACATACCCGATCAAGCGTGGGACAAATTAAAAACACATTTCTCATCAGGAAAACAGGCTGTCATTGTTGGCATTCCCACATTCAAAGACAAGCTGGGATTTGGCAATTCAGCCATCGCTCTTCAGGCGAATGCAGATGACTATCTTTACAACAAACAGCATTTGGTTCCGTTTGGCGAATTTGTACCAGCCTATTTCAAGTGGTTTAACAACATGGTGAACTTTGGCATCACCGACTTCATACGCGGTCCCTTAAGGCCACAGCCCTTTATTTGGAATAACCAAAGCTTGGCAATTCAGATTTGTTATGAAGATTTGTTTGGCGAAGAATTGGCTCAGCGATTCACCAGTGAAGAAAGAAATGTGCCCACGGTCTTAGTGAATATGAGCAATATTGCTTGGTTCGGCAACACGGTGGTGGTGCCACAGCACTTGAATATTGCACGTATGCGCAGCATAGAACTTAACCGTCCCACTGTGAGAGCAACCAATTCAGGTGGTACAGCCATTATTGATTCAGCCGGAACAATTCAAGCGGTTGCCAAGCCGTATACAAAAACCGTGCTGGTGGGAAATGTCCCCGCCAGTGATGGGCGAGTGACATGGTTTGCACAATGGGCAGGCCGTTGGGGGCTGATGCCTCTGTGGGTAATCTGTATATCCATCGTCATTGCGTTTGCAGCACACAGCAGGCTTACAGGCCATAGCAAAGAGTCACTAAAATGAAAAAAACAAAATAAACCATGCTGACTTTTCAACAAATCATTCTGAAACTCCAAAACTACTGGGACCAACAGGGTTGCGCGTTGCTTCAACCCTTGGACATGGAAGTGGGTGCAGGCACTTCCCATACAGCGACCTTCTTGCGTGCACTCGGGCCTGAGCCTTGGAAAGCCGCCTATGTACAGCCTTCTCGACGCCCCAAAGATGGCCGGTATGGCGAAAATCCCAACCGATTGCAACACTATTACCAGTACCAAGTCGTGCTCAAACCTGCACCCTCCAATATTTTGGAGTTGTATTTAGGTTCACTAGAAACGCTGGGGTTCAACTTAAAAACCAACGATATTCGGTTTGTTGAGGACGATTGGGAAAACCCCACATTAGGTGCATGGGGCTTGGGCTGGGAAGTCTGGCTCAACGGTATGGAAGTTACCCAGTTCACCTATTTCCAACAAGTCGGTGGGATTGATTGCAAGCCCATCACAGGCGAAATTACCTATGGCTTAGAAAGACTGGCCATGTATTTGCAAGGTGTTGACAATGTCTATAACTTGAAATGGACAGACACACTCAGTTATGGCGATGTGTATTTGCAAAACGAACAAGAGCAGTCGGCCTATAACTTCGAGCACAGCGATGCTGGGTTTTTGTTTGAAGCGTTCACTGCACACGAAAAGCAAGCGCTGTATTTAATGACGCAGTCTTTGGCCTTGCCCGCCTATGAACAGGTGTTGAAAGCAGCACATACTTTCAATTTATTGGATGCCCGTGGAGCCATCAGTGTGACTGAAAGGGCGGCCTATATAGTTCGCATCAGAAATTTGGCTAAAAATGTGGCGCAGAGTTATCTGAAAAGTCGAGAGGCTCTTGGCTACCCCATGGCGCCCCAAGAATGGGTCAAGCACATCACAGAATTGGCGGCCTGAGATGAATCAGAATTTATTGATAGAACTTCAAGCTGAAGAACTGCCGCCCAAAGCTTTGTCCTCACTGTCCAATGCATTCTCTCAAGGGCTGTATAAAAGCTTGGAGCAGCAAGGACTGATAAACAGCAATTCAAAAGTAACCTCGTTTGCAACACCTCGCCGCTTAGGCGTGCACATCACCGGTGTGTCTGCCCAGGCGGCAAATAAACAGGTTCAACTCAAACTCATGCCGGTCAGCATTGGGCTAGATGCTCAAGGCAACGCCACTCCTGCCTTGCTCAAGAAAATGCAGTCCCTAGGTTTGGGTGAAGAACAAATTGCTTTGCTAGAGCAAAAACCAGATGGCAAAGCCTTGGCCTTGTTCTTGGCGCAAACCCAGTCTGGCGTGACGATAGCGCAAGGTTTGCAAACAGCGCTTGATATGAGCATCGGCCAAATGCCTATTCCTAAACTGATGACATATCAGCTAGATAAAAACTGTGCCATGCCCGGTTGGGACAGTGTCAGCTTTGTCAGACCCGTGCATCATTTGATAGCTTTGCTGGGAGACCAGGTTGTTGCAGTCAAAGCCCTGGGCTTGAACGCCGGACGACGCACATTGGGTCATCGCTTTGAGGCCGTGGAAGCATTCATCGACATCAAGCATGCAGACGACTATGAAGAAGATTTGCTCAAGCGCGGGGCGGTGATCGCCAGCTTTGATAAACGCAAAGCCCAGATCCAAACTCAATTAAGCCAAGTCGCACTTCAGGCTGGCGAGGGCTTACAAGCCTTGCAAGATGAGGAATTATTGGCAGAGGTGACGGGTTTGGTTGAAAACCCCAATGTCTTGCTGTGTCAGTTTGATAAGGCTTTCTTAGAAGTGCCGTCAGAGTGTTTGATCCTGACCATGAAGGCCAATCAAAAATACTTTCCATTGATGAACGCACAAGGTGAACTGACCCATCAATTTTTGGTGGTGAGCAATATCCAACCGCAAGACCCCAGCGCTGTCATCACAGGCAATGAGCGGGTGGTTAGACCCCGACTGGCAGATGCACAATTTTTTTACAACCAAGACAGGCAACACACTTTGGCGTCAAGGGTTGAGAGCTTGGCCAAAGTGGTTTATCACAACCAACTGGGCACACAGCACCAACGCATGCTTCGCGTCGCCAGCATGGCCCAACAGTTAGCCAGCGTGTTAGCAACGCCTGCCGAACAAACCCATGTGGTGACTGCTGCCCAACTGGCTAAAACAGATTTGTTGACAGACATGGTGGGTGAGTTTCCAGAACTGCAAGGAACCATGGGCGCTTATTACGCTTTGCATGATGGCCACAGCGAAGACATTGCGCATGCCATAGCAGACCATTACAAGCCTCGGTTTGCGGGTGACAGCTTGCCCAGAAGCGATGTGGGATGCTTGCTGGCTTTGGTTGACAAGCTGGAAACTTTGACCGGAATGTTTGGCATTGGAAACTTACCCACCGGCGACAAAGATCCGTTTGCGCTGCGCAGACAAGCTTTGGGTGTGATTCGCTTGCTGATGCGCCCGCCTTTTCATGCCATGCGAATTGATCAACTGCTTGAGTGCAGTTTTGGCGTGTTCGCCAAAGAATTTGATTTTCTCGTAGAGAAAGCCAAAGAAGAGTTGTATCAATTCATTTTGGACAGATTGGCGGTCACATTGAAAGACCAAGGCTATAGCCCCGCAGAAGTAGATGCCGTATTGGCACTGAAACCTCAGTGTTTGGGCGACATTGGTGCCCGAATGGAAGCGGTGCACTCTTTTGCCGCCATGCCGCAAGCGGCCGCGTTGGCTGCTGCCAATAAGCGGTTGACGAATATTTTGAAAAAGGCAGCTCTAGAAGATATGCATGCGTTCTCAGTTGACAAGTTGAAAGAGCCGGCTGAACTCGGTTTGCATCAAGCCATGACAAGCAGTGTGAAACAAGCCGATGAGTTTTACCAAGCCCAAAATTACACGGCTTCTTTGCAAGCTTTGGCCGCATTGCGCGAACCGGTTGATGTGTTTTTCAATGATGTCATGGTCAATGACCCCGATGATGAGCTTAGGCGCAATCGCTTAGGTTTGCTGAAAAACTTGCATCACAGCATGAATCGCGTGGCCGATTTATCTCGCTTGGCCCATTAAGAAGACATACCAATGCATACCCCCATAGTGATTTTGGACAGAGATGGCACGATCAACCATGACAGCGATGACTACATCAAGTCCCCTGAAGAATGGGTAGCGCTGCCGGGGGCGATAGATGCGATTGCCAAGCTCAACCATGCGGGTTGGCGCGTAGTGATCGCCTCCAATCAGTCGGGTTTGGGTCGTGGCTTGTTTGATGTCGCGACCTTGAACCAAATGCACGACAAAATGAACAAAGCTTTGGCCCATGCCGGTGGGCGCGTTGATGCTATTTTTTATTGTCCTCATACGCCGGACGATCATTGCGATTGCAGAAAACCGTTGCCAGGCTTGTTCCAACAAATTGGTGAGCGCTTTAATGTCGACTTAAAGGAAGTACATGCTGTTGGTGACTCCTTGCGGGACGCGCAAGCTGCAGCGGACAGTGGGTGTTTGCCGCATTTGGTTTTAACGGGCAAGGGTGAGCAGTATGCAGGTTTGGCATTGCCTGATGGTTTTCCATCCCAAACACGCGTGCACACCGACTTGGCTGCATTCGCCGACTGGTTATTGGTCAACGCCATGGTCAAGCAATCTATAAGTATATCCAACGGTTCTGCCTGATGTCACTGCTTCGATCTTTGTTGCATATGTTTTGGATGCTGATCACAGTGATACCTGTGGCCTTGGCTATGTTGCTGGGTGCCGCTCTGCGTTTGAGCAGCCATCGTTTGTACCGAATGGCGGTGTTTTGGTTAAGTTTGGCGATCAGCGGGGCCAAGCATTTATTGGGCATACGTTATGAGTTACAGGGCGTGGAAAATTTACCTCCCCCAGGCCAAGCCGTGATATTGCTGGTCAAGCATCAATCCACTTACGAAACATTTTTGATGCCCGTCATCATGCCTAGGGACTTGGCGTATGTGTTCAAAAAAGAATTGTTGTACGTGCCATTTTTCGGTTGGGGCATTGGGCGCTTGGACATGATCCATATAGACCGCAAATTGCGCAGCCAAGCATTTCAAAAAGTGGTTAACCAAGGCAGAGAGTTACTCAGTAGAGGCATTTGGGTCATTATGTTTCCAGAAGGCACCCGTATCGAGCGCGGGCAAGCGGGCACCTACAAAGCCGGTGGCACCCGATTGGCTATAGAGACAGGCGTGCCGGTTGTTCCAGTCGCCGTGAATTCGGCGCGGTGTTGGCCGCGCAAGGCATTTGTCAAGCATCCCGGTCTTGTCACCGTGTCATTGGGCCCAATGATTCAAAGCACGGGGCGTGAGCCCGAAGAGATGATGCAAGAAGTGCAGCGATGGATAGAAAATGAAATGCATCGCCTCGACCCTGAGGCCTACGAAACCGCATCGGCCTGAGAGATGACTGCATTTGTTCAGCTCGCCCTTGATTGGTTAGGCAGCCATGGTCCCAATGAGGTTGAGAGCCTAGAGCACAAACAAAAGTCATTGCAGGCATTTAATGGTGCAGCATTTACTCACCCCTTAGCCAGCCGACAAATTCAGCTGCAGCAAACCAACATTGCCTACGCATTTCAAAGAGTTAAGCGTAAAACCATAGGCATGTCTGTGGGGGCAGATGGCTTGGAAGTACGCGCACCTCGATGGGCCACGGTCTCTAGCGTGGAAGTTGTGCTGCATGAAAAAAGCGCTTGGATACTTCGCAAGCTGCAAGAGTCTCAAGAGCGGCAAAAGCAAATGCAACACACCATCATCGACTGGAAGGACGGTGCCACCATTCCCTTCTTGGGTGAGTACTTGGTGGTGCGTCTTGACCCCGAACACCAGTTTCAACAAGGCGGTGCCGTTTTGGCGGATGTTGCAACAGACAACACAGCTGTGAAGATATTGCAAGTGGCATTGTCTTTGCATGCGCAGCCAGGGCAAATCCGCGATGCTGTTCAGGCTTGGTTGATGCAGCAAGCCAAATTAAATTTCAGTCAAAGGTTAGATCATTTTGCCCCTCTGCTGGGGGTGAAGTGGATGCGATTGAGCTTGAGCAATGCCAGTTCACGTTGGGGTACAGCATCGGCTGATGGCAGTATTCGACTGAATTGGCGATTGATTCATTTCAAGCAAGAGGTGATTGACTATGTCGTGGCCCACGAGCTCAGTCATTTGCGGGTCATGAACCACAGCCCCCAGTTTTGGGAAACCGTAGGCTCACTGCTGCCAGACTACGAGCAGCGTCGCCAAGCGCTCAATGGCGAAGTTTTGCCTCGGTGGGTTTGAAGCGAATAAGGGCTCCGTCTATTCGCTCAAATTCATTTTGATACCAAAGAAAATGCAAATGGGCGAGAGACTCGCCTAGCGCAAATATGGTTTGGTGACCGTCCAGTTCCCGCTTGAACAAAACCGCCATCGCCTCTAAAGCACTCATGGGACTGTGCTTGCATGCAGCGCGTAACTCATCCAGCCTATCCGCATGGTGCTGGCTTAGCTGATTGATGCGGGTGTGCACGCCGACAAATGGTTTGCCGTGCGAAGGCAGGCATAAGCAGTCAGGTGGCAGGTGAGCAAATTTTTTCAAAGAATCTAAAAAAAGTTGCAAGGGATTAGACAAAGGCTCGATGTCGTACACGCTGACATTGGTTGAAATGCGGGGAAGGACCATGTCACCGCTGATCAATACGTTCTTAGACTCACAATGCAGCGCCATATGCTCTGGCGCATGACCATAGCCACTGATGCAGCGCCAAGCTTGACCTCCAATATTCAAAGTCAAGCCGTCATACAAGCGCACATATTGCTTGGGAATAGCGGGCACCATATGGCTGAACTGAAAATGGCTATTGGTCACAGCTTCTAGTACGGCTGAATGTGTGATGCCATGCGACTGCAAAAAACACATTGCTTGTTCGCGGTGCTTTGGGTCTGACGGGTGAATCAGCGTGTGCGCCGTATGAAAATCTGTAGAGCTGATCCACAACGGTACTTTCCAGTACTCACACAACCAGTGTGCCAAACCCAAATGGTCGGGGTGTAAGTGGGTGGCTATGACCCTAAGAACCGGTAGACCCTGAAATACGTTGTCGAATAAACGCTGCCAATGTTCCCGCGAACTTGCTTGGTCAATGCCGCAGTCAACAATCGCCCATCCTTCTCGGCCCTCGTAGCTGTCGCGCAGCACCCAAAGATTGATGTGGTCTAGCGCAAAAGGCAAGGCCATGCGAACCCAATAAACGCCAGGCGCCACCTCGGTCATGTTGTCAGATGGGGGCAGATGTTCCGCCAAGGGATAGAAGAGTTCTTTTTCGTGATCGTTCATGTGTGAGTCGATTTTGCTTCATAATTAACGTTTACGTAAACGTCAACTGTCTACATGGCGACCCTCTACACCATCCGCGAATTAGCCAAAGAGTTTGATCTCACCACGCGAGCCATACGGTTTTATGAAGATATGGGCTTGTTGCGGCCAGAGCGCCAAGGGCCAGGCGGTAGAAATCGCGTGTACAGCGCCAGGGAGCGTGCGCGGCTGAGATTGACTTTGCGGGCTAAGCGATTGGGCTTGTCCTTGATGCAGGCCAAGGACATCATCGATATGTATGACAGTCCACGTGACACTGCGCCGCAGCTGGAAAAGTTCGTGCAGGTGCTGGCGCAACATCGGCAACAATTAGAAGCGCAGATGGAAGAAATCCAAGCCAATTTGGAGGAAGTCAAGCAACACGAACGCGAAGCCAGACAACTGCTCACCAAACACCAAGTCAAATCCAAGCCCAAGCCCAAACGTCAAACCGAGTCCTTGACCACAACTTGAAAGGCCAAATCAACATGAATGGTTCATTGAACAATTTATTTACCAACAACCGCGAATGGGCTGACCGCATGTCCAAAGAACGGCCTGGTTTTTTTGAAAAACTGGCCAAGCAGCAGTCGCCTAAATACCTGTGGATTGGTTGTTCCGACAGCCGCGTCCCGGCCAATGAAATTGTGGGACTTGACCCTGGCGAAGTGTTTGTGCATCGCAATGTCGCCAATGTGGTCGTGCCTTCCGACCTCAATGCTTTGTCAGTCATACAGTTTGCCGTCGAACATTTACGGGTGGAGCACATCATGGTGGTGGGGCATTACGGTTGTGGTGGTGTCATTGCTGCCGCAAGGGGAACGCGCATAGGTTTGGTGGACAACTGGTTGCGCCATGTGCAAGATGTGCGTTTGCGTCATCGCCAAAGGCTCAACCACTTGGGGCAAAAAGAATTGGAAGACGCCTTGTGTGAAATGAATGTGTTGGAACAAGTGGGCAATGTCGCTTTGTCTAATGTGCTGCAAGATGCATGGGCCAGAAACCAGAAAATTCAGGTACATGGATTGATCTATGGGCTTAGCGACGGGTTGTTGAAAGATTTGCATGTCAGCATGAGCCACTCGGGTGAAGTGGTCGATGTGTTTCGCAATGCATTCAAACGCTATCCGCGGCAAATAGCCATTTAGAAAGCACATAGCCAATGAATGCCCAGCGACTTGACTCAGCCTTGGCCTACGAGATTGCCCAGGCCATGATGGATGGTTTTAACAGGCACTATGACTTGTTCCGCACTGAATCGGCCCAAGCCAAACGCCGGTTTGAAACCCAAGACTGGCACGGCCAACAACGCGCTCAACGTGAGCGCATAGAGTTTTACGACCTGCGCGTGAAAGAATGCACAAGCCGTTTAGAAACAGAATTCAAAGCTGACGAACAAGCCAGTGAAGTTTGGCAGCAGGTGAAACTGCACTACATCGGTTTGTTGGTCGATCATTTCCAACCAGAATTGGCTGAAACCTTTTTTAACTCGGTCACCACAAAAATACTGGACCGCAGTTATTTTCAAAATGACTTTATTTTTGTGCGGCCGGCGGTGAGCACCGAGTACATCGAAAACACCGAGCCTGATGCCAAGCCCACTTACAAAGCTTGGTATCCCAGTGAAGACAATTTGCATCAAATCATTGTGCGCATGATTGGCGACTTCGATTTGCAACCGCCCTTTGAAAACCTCGAGCGTGATGCAACAGATATTTTGCGCAATGTCAAACAGCGTTTGGGTCAAGCCAAGCTGCGGGCCAACTTTCAGGTGCAAGTGCTTTCGAGTCTTTTCTACCGCAACAAAGGCGCGTATGTGGTGGGTAAGGTCATCAATGGCTTTCAAGAAATCCCATTCGCTTTGCCGATTTTGCATAACGACAATGGGCAACTGCTGATCGACGCGGCCTTGTTTGGCGAAGACGATTTGCTGATACTGTTTAGTTTTGCACGGGCCTATTTCATGGTCGACATGGATGTGCCCTCAGCCTACGTGCAGTTTTTGCGCAGCATGATGCCGCGCAAACCACGCGCAGAAATTTACAACGCACTGGGTCTGGCCAAGCAAGGCAAAACCTTGTTCTACCGAGATTTGCTTTACCACCAGCGGCACAGCACAGATAAATTTCGCATTGCCCCGGGTATCAAAGGCATGGTCATGCTGGTGTTCGATCAGCCATCGTTTCCCTTTGTCTTCAAAGTCATCAAAGACTTTTACCCACCACAAAAAGACACCACCCGCGAGCAAATTCAAGGTAAATATTTGTTGGTGAAGCAGCACGACAGGGTGGGGCGCATGGCTGACACCTTGGAGTACAGCAATGTGGTTTTTCCGCGTGAACGATTTGAAGATGAGTTGATTGCTGAGATTCAAAAATTCGCTCCCAGCCAAATCGAGATTTACCAACGTGCCGATAACGGTCACAGTGAGGTGTTGATCAAGCATGCGTATATTGAAAGGCGCATGATCCCTTTGAATATTTATCTGCAAGAAGCTTTTGACACAGGCTTAGACGATGTTCGCGCCAAGAGTCAAATGGAGCGCGCTGTGGTTGAGTATGGTAATGCCATCAAGGATTTGGTGGCGGCCAATATATTTCCAGGCGATATGTTGTGGAAAAATTTCGGCATCACCCGCCACGGCAAAGTGGTGTTTTACGATTACGATGAAATTGAATACATCACTGATTGCAACTTCCGCACCGTCCCTGCGCCGCGCAATGAGGAGGATGAAATGTCCGGCGAGATTTGGTATCACGTCGGTCCCCATGATGTCTTTCCTGAAACATTTGGCCCATTTTTGTTAGGCAACCCAAGTGTGCGAGATGTATTCATGAAGCACCATGCCGAATTGTTGGACGCAAGTTTCTGGCAAGGACATAAGGTAAAAATTGCCCAAGGTCATGTGCATGATGTCTTTCCCTACGAAGCCGACAAGCGCTTTGAGGTTCAACGCGCAGCCCTGCGCTCAGTGTCATAGTTTTTTTAATCAGGAGTTTGTATGTCAGATCCCATCGTTATCGTCAGCGCCGCCCGCACACCCATGGGCAGTTTCCAAGGAGATTTTTCCGCCCTGTCTGCCCACGACTTGGGTGGGGTGGCCATTGCCGCTGCTGTGCAACGTGCAGGCATTTCACCCGAGGCTGTCACAGAAGTTTTGTTTGGCAATTGTTTGATGGCCGGTCAAGGCCAAGCGCCTGCTCGCCAAGCGGCATTCAAAGGCGGTTTACCCAAAAGCGCGGGAGCCGTCACTTTGTCCAAGATGTGTGGTTCGGGCATGCGTGCGGCCATGTTCGCTCACGACATATTGAGCGCAGGCAGCCAAGAGGTGTTGATTGCCGGCGGCATGGAAAGCATGACCAATGCGCCTTACCTCATGCTCAAAGGTCGGGGTGGTTACCGCATGGGCCACGACAAAATTTACGATCACATGATGTTGGATGGTCTTGAGGACGCTTACGAGGCCGGCCGCTCCATGGGTACTTTTGGTGAAGACTGCGCAGCCAAATACAACTTCAGCCGAGATGCCCAAGACCATTTCGCCATGACCAGTGTGGAGCGCGCCAAGGCCGCCACCACATCAGGTGCATTCGCTACCGAAATCACACCTGTGACTGTGAAAGACCGTGCAGGCGAGCGCGTGATCTCGATTGATGAAGGCCCAGGCAAAGTCAAGCTCGATAAAGTCAAAACCTTAAAGCCTGCTTTCAAGAAAGACGGCACGATCACGGCGGCATCCAGTTCGTCTATCAACGACGGTGCCGCTGCCTTGGTCATGATGCGCGAAAGCACCGCGAAAAAACTGGGCTGTACACCCTTGGCGCGCATTGTCAGTCACGCCACATTTGCACAAGAGCCAGAGTGGTTCACCACTGCGCCTGTGGGGGCTACGCAGCAAGCCTTGGCCCGCGCTGGCTGGAAAGTGGGCGATGTAGATTTGTGGGAAGTCAACGAAGCGTTTGCAGTGGTGCCCATGGCGCTGATGCACGAGTTGCATGTGCCGCATGAGATTGTGAACATCCATGGTGGCGCTTGTGCCTTGGGTCACCCCATTGGTGCATCAGGCGCACGCATCATCGTTACCTTGCTTCACGCCTTGAAAGCCAAGGGTTTGAAAAAAGGGCTTGCCACACTGTGTATTGGTGGCGGCGAAGGCACGGCCATGGCGCTGGAATTAATTTAAGCACGCAATGAGCGTTCTGGTCAGTCAACTCTCCCCCCGATCGGCTGATTTTTTGGCCAATGCCCAAGCCATGCAGGCCATGGTCGACGACTTACGTTTGCAGCTACAACGCAGCGCTTTGGGTGGGGGTGAGGCTGCACGCGCCAAGCAACTCGCTCGCGGCAAGTTACCTCCCCGCGAGCGGGTGGCCTTGTTACTCGACCCTGGCACACCGTTTTTAGAGTTCAGCCCCTTGGCCGCGCATGGCATGTACCAAGGTGACGCTCCTTGCGCCGGTGTGATCGCTGGTATTGGGCGGGTCAGTGGCATTGATTGCGTCATCGTTTGCAACGACGCCACGGTCAAGGGCGGCACCTATTACCCCATGACAGTGAAAAAACATTTGCGGGCGCAAGAAATTGCCCAGCAAAACAATTTGCCGTGTATTTATTTGGTCGATTCGGGCGGGGCTAATTTGCCTAACCAAGACGATGTGTTTCCCGACAAAGAGCACTTTGGTCGCATCTTTTTCAACCAAGCCAATATGAGTGCGCAAGGTATCGCGCAAATAGCGGTGGTCATGGGCAGTTGCACCGCGGGTGGTGCCTATGTGCCGGCCATGAGCGACGAGACCATCATTGTGAAAAACCAAGGCACCATTTTTTTAGGTGGCCCGCCGTTGGTGAAAGCGGCGATTGGTGAAATTGTTTCGGCCGAAGACTTAGGTGGCGGCGACGTGCACACCCGCCTGTCGGGCGTAGCTGATCATTTGGCCGATAACGATGCGCATGCGATTGCCTTGGCCCGCGAAGCTGTGTCACGCTTGAACCGCAAAAAACACATTCAATTGGCGGTGCAAGAAGCCCGTGCACCTTTGTATGACGTGCAAGAGTTGCATGGTGTCATACCCATCGACACCAAAAAGCCCTATGACGTGCGTGAAATCATTGCTCGCATGGTTGACGGCTCAGAGTTGCATGAATTCAAGCCGCGTTTTGGTGCGACTTTGGTTTGTGGTTTTGCCCATGTAGAGGGCATGCCCGTGGGCATCATCGCCAACAACGGCGTGCTGTTTTCCGAGTCGGCGCAAAAAGGCGCGCATTTCATCGAGCTGTGCTGTCAGCGAAAAATTCCTTTGGTTTTTTTACAAAACATCACCGGTTTTATGGTGGGGCGCAAATATGAAAATGAGGGCATTGCCCGCCACGGCGCCAAGATGGTCACCGCGGTGGCTACTGCGCAGGTGCCTAAATTCACCTTCATCATTGGCGGCAGTTACGGCGCAGGCAATTACGGTATGTGTGGGCGCGCTTTCAACCCACGGTTTTTATGGATGTGGCCCAACGCCCGTATTTGCGTCATGGGTGGCGAGCAGGCTGCTAGCGTCTTGGCCACGGTGCGCCGCGACGGTATCGAGGCCAAGGGCGGCGCGTGGAGCGCTCAGGAAGAAGCCGCTTTCAAGCAGCCTTTGCTGGACCAATTTGCCCACCAATCCCATCCTTACTACGCCAGCGCCCGCTTATGGGACGACGGCGTGATAGACCCCGCAGACACCCGACGGGTATTGGCCTTGGGCCTGTCCGCCGCGCTGAACGCGCCCATTCCCGAGACACGCTTTGGCGTGTTCCGCATGTAATGTGTATGATTCAAGCTTTTAATACACATTGGAGGGGCGGGTCATGCGAACCAATATAGATATCAATGACGACTTGATGGCCGCAGCGATGGCCGCAGGCGGTTTCAAAACCAAGCGTGAAGCGGTGGAAGAGGGTTTGCGCTTGGTGAGTCGCCGAAAAGTCTATGACGGCTTGCTTGCCTTGCGTGGCCAATTGCAATGGGACGATTCGGACGCAGGCTGGGGACAAAAGGGAGAACAGCAAGCTGTTCTGCAAGAGCCCACAGCTTCTTATAAAGGTAAGACCGCGCCCCGCCATCGTGGTAAATCCAAATGATCTTGGTGGACACCAGTGTCTGGATAGACTTTTTCCGTGGACAGCCCAGCGCGGCGGCCACAACATTGGCGCAGTGCCTAGGCGACGCCAGCGTGGAGGTCGGCATGGCTGATTTGGTGTTGTTCGAAGTGATGCGAGGGTTTCGTGAAAACCGCGCTATGCAAGATGCGCAAGCACTGCTAAGCGCATTGCCCCAAGTAGAAATTGGGGGAGCAGAGCATGCGCTACAAGCCGCCGCACGGTATCGCCAACTGCGCACCAAAGGGCGCACCGTGAACAGCCCCATCGATGTGTTGCTGGCCAGTTTTTGCATGAGCCACGGTCATGTACTGTTGCACCGCGACGCAGACTTCGATTCGCTCCACATTCTCGGCGGCTTGGACACTTGGCCGCATTGACGGTCAGCCAAGCTATATCTCATTTAAGTTTCATTAACAAAGACAAAGCGCTAACCATGAACCACATTTACCACCTGCCTGAACACCAAACCTTGCGCGACCAAATGCAGCGCTTTCTCGATCGCGAAGTCGAGCCTTTTGGCCTGGATTGGGAAAAAGCCGGCAAGGTGCCGCGTGATGTGTTGAAAAAAATGGGCCAAGCTGGATTTTTCGGTTTGATGTACGAAAGCGAGTACGGCGGTGCCGAGGCCGATGCCCTGACCAATTTGGTGTTTGCAGAAAGCTTGTCGCAGTCCACTTTTGCTGGATTCATTGTGAGCGTGCTGGTGCACACCGACATGGCCAGTCCGCATTTACACCACGCAGGAACCGCCGCGCAAAAAGCCAAATACCTGCCCAGCCTTATTGCGGGCGATACCATCAGCGCGGTGGCCATGACCGAGCCCGGCGCGGGCTCAGATTTGTCGGGCATGCGCTCAACCGCCAAGCGCGACGGCGAAGGCTGGGTGCTCAACGGCACCAAGCTTTACATCACCAACGGTGTGCATGCCAATCTGTACTTTATCGCCGCCAAAACCGGCGAGGGCAAGCACCAAATGTCCATGTTTATTGTTGAAAAAGGCACACCCGGTTTCAGCGTGGGGCGTTCTTTGGACAAAACCGGCTGGCTGTGTTCGGACACCGCAGAGCTGGTGCTTGATAACGTGCGGTTGGGCCCCGAGGCTTTGCTGGGCGAACAAGACAAAGGCTTTTATGCTCTGATGAAAAACCTGCAAACCGAGCGCATCGCGTTGGCGGCCATGGCGGTCGGTCATTGTCAACGCGCCATAGAGCTGACTTTGGATTATGTGAAGCAGCGCCAAGCTTTTGGCAAATCGCTTTGGGATATGCAAAACATTCGCCAGCGCATCGCCATGCTCGACGCCAAAACCCGCGCCGCACGCCAGTTCATGTACCACTGCGCATGGTCGGTCACGCAAGACCACGACATCGTTCAAGAGGTTTCCATGCTCAAGGCCTTGACCGGTGAATTGGTCAATGAAGTGGTCGGCGGCTGCCAGCAGTTTTGGGGCGGCATGGGCTATATGCGAGAAGCACCCATTGAGCGCTTGTGGCGCGATGCCCGTGTGCTTGCCATTGGTGGCGGCGCTACCGAGGTGATGCTTGAAGAAGTCGCCAAGCGTTACTGAGCCCATGTTTCAAAAAATACTGATTGCCAACCGCGGTGAAATCGCTTGTCGCGTGG
>CANLWQ010000011.1 GCA_947494405.1 Comamonadaceae bacterium
AGGCCGCACTGTCCTCTTGGATTCCTTCACAATTTCAAAATCTCCATCGGCCCTGGATCTGCCAATTCGCGAATACACCCAGCAATGGTTGTTATCTGGATCGATTCGAACACGGCCTTGGGGCGCCTCAACTTCCATGCCACGCAATACTTTGAGTAGACTGTCTGTGTGAACGTCATCTGCTTCGATCAGCGCTTTGGCAAACAGCATAACTTGAAAATAAGCGGATTCCCAGCATTGATTCACAGGGACTTCCCGAGTTTGGGCAGCCAATTGCTGCCAAGAGGGCATGGGGGATTGCTTGAGCAAAGAAGCAAAGAACGGGGCCGCAGTGAAGTGATCGGCTCTGGCAAATGGCTGCATGATCGCCAACTCAGCCTCGGAGGTGGTCAAACTGGCAATCGGCAACGAAAGTGGATTTAAACCTGCTTGTGCATATGTTTCGTACAGTGCAGCGGTAGACGAACCCACCACGGTTGAAAAAATAAAGTCTGGTTTGCAGGCCGCAATATCATCAACCACCGGTCTGAATTCTGCATGGGAAGCATCCATAGGAAGGTAATGCTCACCCATGATTTTTCCGCCAAAGCCGTTGACCATGTCTTTCATGATCCGGTTGGACTCGTAAGGGTAAACATAGTCTGAGCCAATCAAATAACAATTTTTTCCAAACTTGGAGAACATGAACTCCGCCAAAATAATGATGTTTTGATTGGGACACGCGCCGGTATAAATCACATTGGGTGAAAACTCAAAACCCTCATACAAGGTGGGATAAAAAAGCAGTTTGTTGTGTTTCTCAATCACCGGAACCACCGACTTACGGCTGATAGATGTGTAACAACCAAAGATCACTCCCACCCCCTGCTCGGTGATCAACTTTTCACTCATGGAAGAAAAAAGATAGGGATCGGATTGTGGATCCATACAAAAAGGCTGGATTTCTAAACCGTAAGTTGAAAGCAAAGTATTGGCCTCATCAATCGCCAGCAAGCTTGCATTCAACTGGGTTTTCTCAATCACAGAGGTAGCACCTGTTTGCGAAAAAAGTACGCCCACAGGAATAACGTTCTTCATGGAAAGCTCTTTCTTATTTTTTTAAATACAGTGCGCATAGCCAAATCTATATTGGCAGCCTCACAAAATACAGTGTGCGACAAGCCGAAGATTCTCTGACAAATTTGAGCCTGAGAAGCGCCTATTTTCAAACACATCACGCTCAGGCCTTCTTCCCTCAACTGAGCCACTGCAAATTGGCTGTCTTGGCACAAATAATCTTCGCAGGGGCAATCAATATCGCTGGGGACACCATCTGTCAAAACCAAGACCATGGGTTGCTGTAAACGGCTGGCACACAGACTGCTCATATGTCGCAGAGCAGCACCCAGTCGGGTGGAATAAGCTGCTTGCAAACGTTGTAATTCTCGTTGCTGCGTGTGGGCCCAAGGTGACACAAAATCTTTGTGCAGAGTGACGCTGACATGGTCTTTTGTATTAGAGTGAAAACTCGAAACAGCAAATGGAATGCGCGCTGATTGAAAAAAATCAGCCAAATAGCCAACTGCTTTTTTCTCTAAATCGAGAATGCTGGTGAAACTGCCCGCAATCCGGTCATTGGCAGATTCAGATGCGTCTATCAGCACCATCACGCCCGCGCTCAATTGCTGGCGTTGCCACTGCAGGAAAATATTTTCATCCGATGATATATGGCAGCGTAAGTCAATATTGCGCTCTATGGCTTTGTCCAACCACAGTTGTTCACTGGCTTCAACTGAAGACTTGAACTCACCACGCATGGCTCGCCTGCGACGAGTTTTCAAGTTCGACGTATGGGCCGCACGAAGGGGAATACGCTGCAAGCCAGAGGCTGGCAACAACCCCAAATGATTGACCGTAACGACAGCCTTGTTCAAGGTCTGCTTTGCCTCATCCCATTCGTCATAGTAGAAAGTCAGTTTTTCTTGTTTGGGTGGTGTGTCAGGATCAGAGGGCGAAGAGGTTCTTGAATGGGAAACCGTTTCCTTGATTTTCTGTTCAGCAGACGCATCGGTCCAAAGAATAGAGTTGTCATCGCGGTAAGCAGGCCAAACCGCATATTTTGTGTGGTCAAACCGGTAACGCATTTGTCCCAAGTCATTGGCCAAAATTGAGCCGGCTTCGCGCAGTGCTGCAAACCCACCGCCGCTGCTTAAAGCCTGTTCATACATAGCCAGCGCTTTGCCGCACCAATAGTCTTCATAGACATTGTGTCTGCGGTTTAAACAAACAGATAATTTAGCCAACTGCGTTTCCACGCCACCAATACCCAATGCCGCGTCCCTGTTGATACGCGAGGCAAATACGGCACTCATACCTTCCATCTCTTCGCCCATCAAACGCTCCACCCGCTCATCTTCCAGCAAAGAGATAACGGCCAACGACAGATGTTTGAATTTACCTACCGGCTGAAAAAAAGCCGAGTACTTTAAATGGGCTTTGGCATGCGCCACCATGCACAGCAAATCCACGGGTTCATAGCTGCCGTGTAAAACGCCTGAAAGCTGCTGCGACAAACTGTGCGGCAAAGACAAGCCAAAAGGTGTAATAGCCAAACGCTGTTGTTGTTGGCTCCGGTCCACAGAAACGACTGGCAAGCTTTGCTCAGACTGTTGCAACCCACGCAAGACGGATTCAAGCCATTGATCAGCAATCACTGTGGCCATGGCTGGAAAATCACATGTGAACTGCAGCCATCACCAGTGGCAACAAAGCCAGCAAGCTTGCTCTGATGGTGGGTTCATCCGTCACAGGGTCTATCAATGCAGATTCCAAAAGAATTTGGTGACCCGACTTTTGCGACATCAACTTAGCGGCATGGATCAACATGCGGGTAGACACACCTTCAAACAAACCGCTGCCGGCGAGTTTGCGCGAACTCGCACCAAAATTTGCAAGCGCCCGAGCAAGCGCCGAAGTACATCCAGACTCACTGGCAATGATGTGTTGTTCCTGTTCAATCGCAGGGTAGTCAAACCGCACGGCCACAAACCGCTGCTTGATCGATTCCTTCAAGTCGCGCATCACGCTTTGATAGCCGGGGTTGTAAGACACCACCAGCATGAAATGTGCAGGTGCTTTCAAGACTTCATTGGTCTTGTCAATAAACAGTTGCCGACGATGGTCAGCCAACGCATTCAACACAACCAGGGCTTCTTGCCTAGCCTCTATCACTTCATCCAAATAACAAATACCACCTTGCCTGACAGCCTGCGTCAGTGGGCCATCTATCCATGGGGTCTCGTTTCCTTTGAGGATATATCTGCCCACCAAATCGCTGGCACTGGTGTCTTCATTACAAGCGACCGTCCACATGGGCAACTTCAGTTGTTGCGCCATGTACTCGACAAATCGTGTTTTCCCGCATCCGGTAGGGCCCTTGATGAGCAACGGTAGATGATGATCGAACGCCTGACGGAAAACCAGTTCTTCGTCACCTAGCGGATGGTAGGAAACAGTCAAAGGGAAATCACCGGTGCGGGGTGGATTGATTGGGGATGCCCGCAATAGGTGCTTCATCCGTTCCCGGCGTAGAACGGGTAATGGATTCAACCATTTTGCGCGTACCTTCTGGGTCATTGATCCATTTGGAGTAGAACTCAAACGGACATGCCGCTACACCGTTGGCGTCTTCACCCGAATTGATTTTTCCGGTGTAGCCACGGTGCAGTAACTTGTACAAATGGTTTTGTGACTGCATGGTGCGTCTTGCATCGCGAATCAAACTGACAGAGAGTTCAGCGTACTGAATACCCATATCCTCTTCGCCACATTCGCCAAGCGTGCGGCCATCAAAACCAACAATAGCTGAGTGACCGAAATAAGAATACACACCATCAAAGCCGGATGCATTGGCAACCGCAACGTAGCAGTTGTTCATCCATGCCATGGCTTTAGCCACAATCACTTGTTGATCTTTGGCTGGATACATATACCCTTGGCAACGCACAATCAACTCAGCGCCGCGCATAGCGCAATCGCGCCAGATTTCAGGGTAGTTGCCATCATCACAAATGATGAGACTGATCTTCATACCTTTAGGTCCATCGGACACATAAGTGCAGTCGCCGGGATACCAGCCTTCGATGGGCACCCAAGGCATGATCTTGCGGTACTTCTGCACGATTTCACCTTTGTCGTTCATCAGAATCAAGGTGTTGTAAGGCGCTTTTTTCGGATGTTCTTCGTGACGTTCACCAGTTAAAGAGAACACGCCCCAGACCTTGGCCTTGCGGCAAGCGGCCGCAAAAATTTCGGTTTCTTCACCAGGAACTGTTGCGGCAGTGTCGTACATCTCTTTAGAGTCATACATGATGCCGTGGGTAGAGTATTCGGGAAAGATCACCAGATCCATGCCGGGCAAGCCTTGCTTCATACCCACTAACATGTCCGCGATTTTGCGCGCGTTATCCAAAACCTCAGCCTTGGTATGCAAACGTGGCATTTTGTAGTTGACGACTGCAACGCCAACACAATCCTTGCTGCTTGAAATATCACCGTGTCTCATGAAAGTTCTCCTGTGAATGGTTAAATTGTTAAAAACGCCTTAACGGCATCTACGTCCCCTGCCCCTTTGCCGCAGGTATGCACGACCGCACCGCGTTCCATCACTACCAAACGGTCGGCCACACTGACAGCAAAACTCAACACCTGCTCAGACAACAGAACGGTGCAATCGCTTGCCTGTTGCAACTTGATCAATGCAGTTGCAATTTCCTTGATGATGGAAGGTTGAATGCCCTCAGTGGGTTCATCCAATATCAACAGGCTTGGCCCGGCTGTCAGGGCGCGGCCAATCGCAACCATCTGTTGCTGCCCACCGGATAAATTTCCCGCTTTGCGATCCTTCATTTGTGACAGCACCGGAAACAAGTCATACACCAGATCAGGGATTTTGTTGAGACGGCCGGTATTGAGGGAAGTCAACAGGTTTTCTTCCACGGTTAACTGACCGAACAACAACCTGCCTTGTGGCACATAGCCAATGCCTAAGCGTGCGCGCTCAAACACCGGCATGCGAGTGATGTCTTGCCCCATGAATTCAATACGCCCCGAATGCACGGGCAACAATCCCACAAGAGTTTTGAAAAAAGTCGACTTGGACATGCCATTTTTTCCAACCACGGCCACTGCTTCATGGGCTTGCATTTCGAAAGACACACCGTGCAAAACAATGCTTTGTCCATAACCTGCCATCAAGTCTGTTGTCTGTAGCAAAGTCATTCCCTAATCCCCTAAGTAGACTTCGCGCACGCGAGGATCTGCTTGAATTTGTTCTATCAAGCCTTCACACAAAATAGCCCCTTGGTGCAAGACAGTGACCTTGGCTGAAAGCTTCTTCACAAAATCCATATCGTGCTCAATCACCACAATGGCTTGAATGGCTGAAATACGCTGAATCAAATCGACTGTCTGGTCACGCTCTTTCAAACTCATGCCCGCCACAGGTTCATCCAGCAACAGCAATTGAGGATGCTGCACCAACAGCATCGCTATTTCCAACCACTGTTTCTGCCCGTGGCTGAGGGTTCCCGCAGCTACATTCAGCGAGTTGACCAAGTTGGTGGTCTTAGCTACTTCAATAATTTCTTGATTGAACTGATCATCACTGTTGAAGATGGCAGACAACATGGTCTGGCCTCTGGGTACAGAAATTTGTATGTTCTGGTAAACCGTTAAATCATCGTAGACAGAGGGCGTCTGAAATTTTCTTCCCATGCCCATGCGGGTACGTTTGAATTCGCTCTCTCTGTCAATGCGTTGACCTTTGAAAAATATACTGCCTTGGGTGGCAGGTGTCTTGCCGCAGATCGCATCAAGCAGTGTGGTTTTACCCGCGCCATTCGGTCCAATGATGCAACGGATTTCACCCTTTTGTATGGTCAGATTCACATGGTCAATGGCCACAAAGCCGCCAAAGCTGACCACCAAATCACGAACCTCCATCAATGACTGATTGCTCATTGCTTGTTACTTTCAACTTTGGATTGCTTTTTAAACATTCCAACTAAACCTGCCATGCCCTGTGGAAGCACTGCCGTGACGAGTAAGAACAACCCACCGAGGAAAAATAACCAGCCCTGAGGAAATTCCTCTGACAAAGCTGACTTCAGCCACCCAATGGAAAAAGCCGCAAAAATCGCGCCCAAAACAGATGTGCGACCACCGAAAGCTGCATAAACAATCATCTCCACTGAGGCGACAGCACCCACCAGTTGAGGTGTGATCAATCCGGTGAACAATACAAACATCGCGCCGCCTATGGACGCCAGCACACAAGACACAGACAAAGTGGCTGCTTTGATCCAAGCAGTGTCATAGCCGGAGAACCGAACCCTATCTTCTCTGTCTCTGATTGCTATCAAAACTTTGCCGTAACGGGATGAAACAAGGTACTGCACCACTGCCGTACATACCGCTAACAATCCCAGCATCAGGTAATACAAGCGCGTCCGTGCCGCATCTGAAGCCACATCCCAACCCAGCAAAGTGCTGAAGTCGGTGATGCCATTGGCCCCGCCCGTGCCTCCCTGGCTGCCGATGATCAAGACCGTCAAAGTCAGAGACAAGGCAAGAGTCAGGATTGCAAAATACACACCGCTGACGCGCTTTTTAAAAATCAAATAAGTGAACGGAAATGCCACCAATACAGGCAGTACGAATATGCACAGCAAAGTGAAGCTCAAACTTTGAAATGGCAACCAGGCCAAAGGCAGTTGCTCTACGCTGCTCCAAACCATAAAGTCGGGCAGTTCAGGACTAGAAGCCTCCAGTTTTAAAAACATGGCCAAGGCATACGCACCAATGCCAAAGAAGATTCCTTGCCCCAAACTCAGAATGCCGCAATAGCCCCAGCTGAGCACAATGCCTAAAGCCACAAAAGCAAATGACAGGTATTTGCCATAAAGCGGCACTCTGAATTCCGGCGAGCCCAGAGGCAATAACAAAAGCAAACCGAAGATGATGATGAAATTCACCCACCAACTTTTACGCAAAAAATCTTTTGGCATATCAACTCCTCACTTTGGGAGAAAACAGGCCATTCGGGCGGTAGTAAAGAATCACCACCACGATAAGCATTAATAAAACTTTGGCATAAGAACTGGTCGTCATGAACTCAAACGTGGTTTGCAGTTGCGCAATGATGAAACTAGACAACGCCGTACCCATGATGCTGGCTACACCACCAAACACGACCACGATGAAGGTATCGATGATGTAGAGCTGGCCGGTCCCGGGATTGGTAGAACCGATCATGGTGAACACACTGCCGGCAATCCCAGCCAATCCGCTTCCAAGCGCAAAGGTGTACATGTCGACTTGACGTGTATTGATACCGACTGTTTCAGCAATTGCGCGGTTTTGCGTGATGGCGCGAACTTTCAAACCCATGCGAGTTTTAAAAAACAGCAAGTACACAGCCGCGGCCACTATCAACGTAAGCACAATAATGAATATGCGATTCAACGGAATTTGTACGCCGCTAAACGGCTCAACAGCACCATCCAGCCATGAGGCCATTGGAATAGTGACCTCTTGCGGGCCAAACACTGTGCGGTAAGTTTGTTGCAATATCAAACTCAAACCCCAGGTCGCCAGCAAGGTATCTAGTGGGCGGTTGTAAAACCAGCGAACCACCGACCACTCTAAGAACATACCGAATAAAAAGGTAACTAAAAATGCAATCGGAATAGCGAACAAAATATAGATGTCCACCGAATCAGGAAAGACATTTAAAAATACATTGGCAACCATGAAGGTGACGTAGGCTCCTAAAGCCATCAGTTCGCCATGCGCCATATTGATGACGCCCATCAAACCAAAAACAATGGCCAGACCCAATGACATCAGCAGCAATATTGCCGTATAGCTGACACCGCTGAAGAGTTGCATCCAAAAAATTTCAAGACTCACAGGGACTCTCCTCGGGGGCCCACCGGTTACCCGGCAGGCCATCCGAATGCTTCACTTCAATAAATTACAGCTTAGGGAACGGGTTAGGTTCAGTCAGTTGACTTTCGTGAACGATGTCAAACTGCCCGTCTGCACGTGCGCGTCCAATACGGACTTTTTTCCACACATGGTGATTGGTTTTATGAATTCTCACCAGACCCTCTGGCGCTTTAAATTCAATTTCTGAGGAGGCAGCAATCACCTTTGCTACGTCGAATGACTTGGCTTTTTCAACAGCCAATTTCCATAAATAGACAGCGTTATAGCCGCATTCCATGGGGTCACCCACAACACGGTCTTTGCCGTACTTGGCTTTGATGGCCGCCACAAATTTTTCGTTTTCAGGTGACTTGATGCTTTGGAAATAACCCATGCAAGCGTAATAGCCCACTGCATTGTCTTTGCCAATGCCGTCAATTTCATTTTCAGAAACCACGGTGGACAACAGCTTTTGCTTGGTGCCATCAAGGCCGGCGGCCTTTAACTGCTTGTAGAAAGCGACGTTAGAGCCACCCACCACGGTGGAATAAATCCAGTCAGGTTTGGCTGCCTTGATTTTATTGATGATGGAAGAAAACTCGGTATGTCCCAATGGGGCATATTCTTCACCGACCACGCTAGAACCCAGACGGGTAGCAGTGGCTTTGGCGATTTTGTTGCAAGTGCGTGGATAGATGTAATCCGAGCCGACAAAGAAGAATGTTTTTCCTTGCTGCTTGGCCATCCACTCCATCGCTGCAACCACGGATTGCGTGGCTTCCTGCGATGTATAAATGACCTGTGGATCTTCTTCCTGGCCTTCGTAATAAGTTGGGTAGTACAACAAACCCTTGTTGGCCTTGAACACAGGCAACACGGCTTTACGTGAAGCAGATGTGTAGCAACCAATCACAGCGGGCACTTTGTCTTGCTGCAATAGTTTTTTAGCTTTTTCAGCAAAAGTTGGCCAATCGCTTGCACCATCTTCGAGTACGGGAACAATTTTTTTACCCAGTACACCACCTGCGGCATTGATCTCATCAATAGCCATTTTTTCTGCGTTCACAATGGCAGCCTCCGCCAAAGCGATGGTGCCAGACATCGAGTGCAGCAAGCCCAATTTGACCTCGTTAGCTGCCTGACTCACACTGGGCCAAAGCGCTGCGCCCGGAAGGGCTGTGGCAGCAACCAAGGTACTGCCCTTTTGTATAAACCGACGACGTGATGACAAACTCATGTTGACTCCTTAATCATTAATTCACAAAGTAAACTGCCGCACAAAACGCAAAAAGCCCCATGCCACGACAAGCGTGTATGAGGCTTTTTTGCTTCTTCAAGAAACCGGCTTTCTTGACGGTTTTTTGAAATTCAACAAAACTAATATTAAATCTGGTTTTAGTTATCGTAAGTGGTATTTACCCTTAACCCACCAGACAAATGCAAAACAAGAAATACCTTTTCAGTGCGGATTGCACCAACAAAGCACAAGCTCCAGATAACCAAGCACCAGAAACATGCAGCACAGATTGACCAATAGGTTTTTGATTCAAGGCATGGCAATTGCATGACAATGAGATCACATATTCATTTCAATAACTCTACTGAGCCAAACCATGGAACTCACCCCCCGCGAAAAAGACAAGCTGCTGATTTTTACAGCTGGGCTGCTGGCCGAGCGCCGCAAAGCCAGAGGCTTGAAACTCAATTACCCTGAAGCAGTTGCTTATATCAGTGCAGCTGTCATGGAGGGCGCACGCGACGGCAAGACGGTGGCGCAACTGATGAGCGAAGGGCGCACCTTCCTCAACCGCGCCGATGTCATGGACGGTATCGCAGAAATGATCCCCGACATCCAAGTGGAAGCTACCTTTCCAGACGGCACCAAACTGGTGACCGTGCACCAACCCATTGTGTAAATTCATCAAGGAGTTCAACATGCTCAAAACCATGACTGGTTTATTTTTGGCTTTACCCGCCCTTGCGCATGAGGGGCATGGACTTCAAGACCCTCACAGCCATGTCACTGACTTGGTGGGACTGTGCATAGCTTTAGTGGTGATTGCAGCGTTTTATTGGGCAGGCCGCAAATGAGCAGCCGCTTTATTCCTGGTGAACTCATCACCGACGCAGGTCACCACGAACTCAACACCGGCAGACGCACCCACACATTGGTGGTGAAGAACAGCGGCGACCGCCCCATACAAGTGGGCTCGCACTACCACTTTGCCGAAACCAACTCAGGCTTGCTGTTTGACCGCATTGCAGCGCGCGGCATGCGCTTGAACATCGCGTCTGGCACCGCGGTCCGTTTTGAACCAGGCCAAGAACGTACCGTGGAATTGGTCGACTACGCCGGTACGCGAGATGTCTATGGTTTTCGCGGCGAAGTGCAAGGCGCATTGAAAGGGGGCGCGTGATGGCGCAGATCGAAAAAAGAGCTTATGCGGAAATGTTTGGTCCCACCGTAGGCGACCGTCTGCGTTTGGCCGACACCGACCTCTTTATTGAAGTTGAAGAAGATTACACCCTGCGTGCAGGCAGCTATGGCGAAGAGGTCAAGTTTGGCGGCGGCAAAACCATACGCGACGGCATGGCGCAAAGCCAACGCACACGCAATGGCCCGTTAGGCACCGGCGCACAAGCAGGCGGAGCAATGGACTGTGTGCTCACCAACGCGCTCATCCTCGACCACTGGGGCATCATCAAAGCCGATATAGGCATCAAAAATTCGCGCATTGCAGCGATCGGCAAAGCCGGCAACCCCGACACCCAACCGGGCGTGGACATCGTCATTGGGCCGGGCACCGAAATCATTTCTTGCGAAGGCATGATTGTTACAGCCGGCGCTATCGACACACACATCCATTTCATTGCACCTCAGCAAATCGAAGAAGCCTTGGCCAGTGGCGTGACCACCATGCTGGGCGGCGGCACGGGCCCGGCTACTGGCACCTTTGCCACCACTTGTACGCCCGGTCCTTGGAATATCGAGCGCATGCTGCAAGCAGCTGACGCCTTTCCCATGAACTTGGGCTTTTTGGGCAAAGGCAATGCTTCCTTACCCAACTCACTGCACGAACAAATCAATGCCGGCGCTATTGGCTTGAAATTGCACGAAGACTGGGGCACCACACCGGCAGCCATCGACAACTGCTTGAATGTGGCCGAGGCCACCGACACCCAAGTGGCCATACACACCGACACGCTCAACGAATCTGGGTTTGTGGAAGACACCATCGCCGCATTCAAGGGTCGCACCATCCATACGTTTCATACCGAAGGTGCGGGCGGTGGCCATGCGCCGGATATTTTGAAAGTGGTGGGTGAAGCCAATGTGCTGCCTTCCTCCACCAACCCGACACGGCCCTACACCATCAACACGCTCGATGAACACGTCGATATGCTGATGGTGTGCCATCACCTTGATGCGTCCATTGCGGAAGACTTGGCATTCGCAGAAAGCCGTATCCGCCGCGAAACCATTGCCGCTGAGGACATCTTGCACGACTTGGGTGCGATCAGCATGTTCTCCTCCGACTCTCAGGCCATGGGGCGGGTGGGCGAGGTCATCATGCGCTGCTGGCAAACCGCTCACAAAATGAAACAGCAACGCGGCCCACTCCCCGGTGACAGCGACAGACACGACAACGCTCGCATCAAACGCTATGTGGCCAAACTCGCCATCAACCCTGCCATTGCGCATGGCATCAGCCACGAGGTGGGCAGCATCGAGGTTGGCAAATGGGCTGACATTGTTTTGTGGAAACCGGCTTTTTTTGGTGTCAAGCCCTTCATCATCATGAAGGGTGGTTTCATCGCCATGGCCGCCATGGGCGACCCCAATGCTTCTATACCCACGCCACAACCGGTGCATTACCGTCCTATGTTTGGTGCGTTTGGTGGCGCCTTGCATCGTGGCTCACTCAGTTTTGTGTCGCAAGCCGCGCTGGCCGGCGGTGTCGGCGAGCGCTATGGTCTGCACAAAACCTTGAGCGCGGTGAAAAACATCCGTGGCATTGGCAAACGTCATATGCTGCACAACGACTATGCGCCCCACATGGATGTCGACGCCCAGACCTATGCTGTACGTGCCGACGGCATGCTGTTGACGTGTGAACCCGCGAGTGTTCTGCCCATGGCGCAGCGCTACTTCTTGTTTTAATAATTGGGGTCAGATTCCAATTAAATCACCATGATCCATTTCTCCAAACTCATCCGACAAGGACAGGGCTTAGCACCCGTGTTACTCAAACGCGCAACCTCAATCACCTTGGATTGGGATGTGCGGCAAAAAAGTCGCTTCGAGTCCACCGACAGCGCAGGGCGGCAAGTGGGCGTTTTTTTACAGCGCGGCCAAGTGGTGCGCGGCGGCGATGTACTGGTCGGTGACGATGGCTCGCTGCTCAAAATACAGGCCGCCCCACAAGCGGTGTTGCGCATCAGCCATTGCAGCGAACACGGCACGCTGTTTGATCTGACCCGCGCGGCTTATCACTTGGGCAATCGACATGTGCCCATCGAGTTGCAGCCCGACCATTTGAAAATTGAACCCGACCATGTGCTGGCCGATATGCTGCGCGCCATGCACCTGATCATCCACGAGGTGCATGAAAGTTTTGAGCCAGAAAATGGCGCTTATGGCGAACACGGTGGTGGACACCACCATGGACACGAGCATTAATTGGAATCTGACCCCATTTATTTGTTTCGCTTGTTGCAGCTGGCCTCGCCGGCTTTGCCTGTGGGCGGCTTCTCCTACTCTGAGGGGATGGAGGCGGCTGTCGCCCACCAACTGGTGCACGACGAAGCTTCTGCCCAAGCTTGGCTGATCGATCACCTGCATTTGGTGCTTTCACGCGGCGATTTGCCTGTGCTGGCCCAAGCTATTCCTGCATGGCAACAACATGATGTCGCGCAACTCAAGCAACTCAATGACTGGGTGATGCAAACCCGGGAAACTTTTGAGATGCGTTTGCAAACCGAACAAATGGGCCGCTCTTTGTTGGTGTGGCTGCGCAACCAAACCGATGCAGATAGCGCACGCATGCAAAGCTGCGAAAACCTCCCCCCCACTTGGCCGCTGGCGTTTGCCTTGGCTTTGTCGACCCATGGTGTTCCCATGCGCGAGGGCGTGTGGACCGCGTCTTTCGGTTGGGCAGAAAACATGGTGCAAGCCGCCATCAAAGCTGTACCTTTGGGTCAACTCAGCGGACAACGTATATTGGCGGCGTTGACGACTGACATACCTGAGGCTGTCGATCATGCGATGAAGTTAGCTTCACATGAACGCCAAGCTTTTAGCCCGCGTCTGGCCATTTTGTCAGCGCGTCACGAAACCCAGTACTCCAGACTCTTTCGATCATGACCACACCTTTGCACCACATTGCCAACCGCAGCAAAAAACTCCCCCCCCTGCGTGTAGGCATTGGCGGCCCCGTTGGCTCGGGCAAAACCACTTTGCTTGAAATGCTGTGCAAAGCCATGCGTGACAACTACGATTTGATAGCCATCACCAACGACATTTACACCAAAGAAGACCAACGCCTCTTGACCATCAGTGGCGCTTTAGCCGCTGAACGCATCATGGGCGTTGAAACCGGCGGCTGTCCCCACACCGCCATCCGCGAAGATGCATCCATCAATTTAGAAGCCATAGACCGCATGCTGGAAAAATTTCCCAATGCCGATGTGGTGTTTGTAGAAAGCGGTGGCGACAATTTGGCCGCCACGTTCAGCCCCGAACTCAGCGACTTGACGATTTACGTGATTGATGTGGCCGCTGGCGAAAAAATTCCGCGCAAGGGGGGGCCGGGCATCACCAAAAGTGATTTATTCATCATCAATAAAACCGATCTCGCGCCTCATGTAGGCGCGAATTTAGACATCATGCAATCGGACACCGAGCGTATGCGAGCCAGCCCCCAAGGTGTGAAACCCTTTGTGATGACCAACCTGAAAACCCAAACGGGACTGATGGATGTGGTGAAGTTCATCGAAACAAAAGGAATGTTGTTGCTATGAAATTTTGCAAACCATGGCTTGTAGGTCTCTCGGTGTTATGGGCTATCGGTGCGCACGCTCAAGAACAGATGTATGGCGCAGAGCTCCAAGGTTTTGACTACCCCGCACCGGTGCAGAAATTCAACTTCAGCTCGCAGCAGCAGGCCGTGCACATGGCGTATTTGGATATACAACCGGCCAAAGCAAATGGCCATGTGGTTGTGTTGCTGCATGGAAAAAACTTTTGCGCCGCCACTTGGCAATCCACCTACAAGGTATTGCAAGGCTACGGTTTTCGCGTCATCGTTCCCGATCAAATTGGTTTTTGCAAGTCCAGCAAACCCAGCGCTTACCAATACAGTTTTCAGCAACTGGCGCACAACACCCGTGCACTGCTGAGTTCATTGGGCATTGCGCAAGCCACTGTGATCGGTCACTCCACCGGCGGCATGTTGGCCACCCGCTATGCGTTGATGTTTCCCGAATCCGTCAAGCAACTGGTGATGGTCAACCCCATTGGTTTGGAAGATTGGAAAGCCATGGGCGTGCCCAGCCTCAGCATTGACCAGTGGTACCAGCGCGAATTGCAAGTCACCGACGAGCGAATTCGCAACTATGAGCGCAGCACTTATTACGTGAATGAATGGAAGCCCGAGTACGAGCCCTGGGTGCAAATGTTGGCGGGCATGTTTCGCGGACCCGACAAGAAAACCGTGGCTTGGCATTCGGCCTTGATTTACGACATGATTTTTAACCAACCCGTGTTCTACGAGTTTGCACTGCTCAAAGTTCCCACCTTGCTGTTGATAGGTGAAAAAGACAATACCGCTATTGGCAAAGATTTGGTGAGTGCTGAGCTTAAGGCGCGCATGGGTCTTTACCCCGAGTTGGCCAGACGCACCGCCAAACTCATTCCAGGCGCCACACTGGTGCTGTTCCCCGACCTAGGTCATGCGCCACAAATGCAAAACCCCATGCGGTTTCACACCGCCTTGGTGAACAACTTGCTGGCTTTGGAAAATTGATTCAGCGCTGCACCCAGCCGCCACACACGGGAAACACCTGCCCCACAAAGCAGTCTGCTTTGTCTGAGCACAGATAGGCCGCAAACTCTGCGTCTTCTTCTGCTTTCACCAGTCGCCCCAAAGGAACTTCGCGTTGAAGTCGTTCGGCAAAACGTGGGTTGGCCTGCACTTCGGGGGGAAAGTAGGTAGGGTTCTCCACAAAATTTTGTGCAATTGCATTGACTTGGATATTCAATGCAGCCAACTCCACACCCACCGCTTGCACCCATGCCAGTTGCGCACCACGTGCAGCGCTGTAGCTGGATGCGCGCTTCATGCCGCGCAAGGCACTGGCACTGCCCATGACCAAAAATTTGCCCCTGCCACGTGCTTTCATTTGCGGCATCACTTCGCGCAACAACCTAGGCAAAGGGTGAACCATGACGTCGAACACCTGGGCCCACTCCGCATCTTCCACCTCTGCTGCAGGTGTAGCGGGTGCGGTCATCGCCAAGTTGGCGACCAAGACATCGATATGCCCATGGCTTTGCACCAACTCTCTTGAGGCATTGGGGAGATGCAGCTGTCTTTGGTCGGCCAGCACAGTCGCCCCGTGAGACGCCAGCACTTGGCATAAAGCCGGGCCCATGAAATCTTGCGCTTGGGTGACCACGATTCGCAAACCTTGCAACAAGCCACTCATAGACAGCACCTATTCGGGCAAATCATCTTCAAGGTTTTCAGATACCAAAGGTATGAGCTCTGGCTTGGGTGTGCGCTTGCCATGCTTGGCCAGAATTTCCACATAAACAGATGTGGCCTGTGTTTTGGCCAGCGCATCAATGGCCGTCACCAAAGCCGCCACATGCACCACTTCAGCCGCATCGGCTTGCAAACCGCATTTGCAATCGAAGTCCCAAAAATCAACGCCCTCGGGTAAATCACGGCGACGCTCGCGTTTGAGGTATTTACGTACCTCGTTTTTGACGGCATCGAGCACCCGGTCTGGATGGCGGCCCTCGATGTGCAGGGGGAAATTTTTTCTCATAGGGTGATTATGCGACCCGCACACCCAAGCGCCACAAAGAGGTCAGCTCTTGCTGCCTGGCCGCATGCAAAGCATCTGAGGCGTCGTGTACCTTGGCGTGGCTCGGGCGTATGTCATCGCGCCCCAGCACCTGCAAGCCTGCATCGGCTATCCACTGCAACAGTTGTGCGCGTGGTCGCAAGTTCAAATGTTCGGCCAAGTCTGACACGATCAACCAAGCCTCCCCGTCTGGCGTCAAGTGGGCTGCCACACCCGCGATGAAGGTTCGCAACATGCGACTGTCGGGGTCGTAAATCGCATGCTCAAGCAAAGAAGTGGCTTTGCCTGGCAGCCAAGGGGGATTGCACACAATCAGAGGCGCCAAGCCTTGAGGGAATACATCGCACAGTTGTAATGTGGCCCTGTCCGCCAACTTGAGTCGTTGCAAATTGTCTTGAGCACAATTCAAAGCACGTTCACTGTTGTCGGTGGCAATCACTTGCTTGACACCACGCATAAGCAACAAAGCCGCCACCACACCCGTGCCCGTGCCAATGTCAAACGCCAAGTCCAAACTGGGCAGGGGTGCTTTGGCCAAGAGTTGCAAATACTCGTTTCTGACGGGTGAAAAAACCCCGTAGTGGGAATGGACTGTCAAACCCTCTTGAAGTCCCACATCCACATACACGCCCTTGCGTTGCCACTCAAAAGCACTGAGGACCCCCAGCAATTCGCGCAGTGACACCACCCTTGCCTCACCCGTGGCCGGTCCCCATGCATGCGTCAAAGCCTCATGTACCTCGGGCGCACGGCGTAAACCGATGCGGTAGTCGCCTTGTATGGTCAACACCAACATGGACAAAATCCGTGCGCGTTGCGCTTGCGCCATGCGGTAAGCATGAAAGGCTTGGGGCATGGCCGCTTTAGCGGTCTGGGGTTTGGCGGCTTGGGCTTTGGCTGCAAGCGCCACCCTGCGCGTCAAGGCTTGCAGTATTTGCCGCGCCTGCGCAAAGTCACCCTGCCAGTGCATAGCAGTGCCTGCACACGCCAATCTGTAAGCTGTGTCTGCGTTGATGCTGTCATCCACTGCCTCAAACCTTTTGGGTGCGGCCGCACCACTGGACGAATACCAGTGGTCTTTCCATGCATGGCTGTCCAGTGAATCAGGCAAGGTAAGCGCCGCCGCCTGGCGTGTGAATTTCAAACACATCACCTGTATCCATTTGCACCTGATCGATATGCGCCAAGATCTGCACCTCACCGTTGGCACGCAGCACCCGATTAAGGCCTGTTTGTCCGGCTTGACCGCCAGCCAAACCAAACGCGGGGTAGATGCGTCCGTTGGAGAGAATGCCGGCGGTCATGGGTTCTAAAAATTCGATACGCCGAATACCACCTTCGCCACCGGCGTATTTGCCCTGACCACCCGAGCCCACTCGAAGCGCATAAGACAGCAAGCGCACCGGAAAGCG
>CANLWQ010000012.1 GCA_947494405.1 Comamonadaceae bacterium
AAATCTCGGCGTAGCTGGCGGGCTTGTCCAGTTCCACGGTCAAGTCAACCACCGACACATCCGAGGTGGGCACACGAAAAGCCATGCCAGTGATTTTTTTGTTCAACGCGGGAATGACCACGCCCACCGCTTTGGCCGCACCCGTGCTGGAAGGAATGATGTTTTCCAAAATGCCGCGTCCGCCGCGCCAGTCTTTGTTGGACGGGCCATCGACGGTTTTTTGGGTGGCGGTGGCCGCATGCACCGTGGTCATCAGGCCGCGCTTGATGCCCCATTTGTCGTTCAACACCTTGGCCATAGGGGCCAAACAATTGGTGGTGCAAGAGGCGTTGGAGACAATGGCTTGACCCGCGTAGGAGGCGTGGTTGACACCGTAAACAAACATTGGCGTGTCGTCTTTAGAAGGCGCTGACAGCAGCACTTTTTTGGCACCTGCCGCCAAATGCTTTTCGGCCGTGGGTTTGTCCAAAAATAAACCCGTCGCTTCCACCACCACATCGGCATGCACTTCGTTCCATTTCAAGGCGGCAGGATCGCGCTCTTGGGTGAGGCGAATTTTTTTACCGTTCACCACCAAATGACCGCCGTCGATAGACACCTCGCCTTTAAAGCGGCCGTGCACGCTGTCGTACTTCAGCATGTAAGCCAAGTAGTCGGGTTCCAACAAATCGTTGATGCCCACAATTTCAATGTCGTTGAAGTTTTGCACTGCGGCGCGAAACACCATGCGGCCAATGCGTCCGAATCCGTTGATGCCTACTTTGATAGCCATGTTTTGCCTCTTTCTTATTTAAAGTTTCAAAGGGATTGCAATACCTTGCGCACGGTGTCGGCCACGTTGTGGGGGGTGAAGCCAAAGTGCTCAAACAACACAGGTGCCGGCGCGCTTTCGCCATAAGTGTCAATGCCAACCACAGCGGACACGCCGTATTTCCACCAGCCGTCGGTGGAGCCCATTTCCACCGCGATGCGCGGAATGCCTTTGGGCAACACGGCGGATTTGTAGGCCACGCTTTGGCGATCGAATGTGGTGGTGCTGGGCATGGAGACCACCCGCACCGCCACTTTGTGCTCGGCCAACAAGGCTTGCGCTTTCAATGCCAACTGCACTTCAGAGCCGGTGGCGATGATGACTGCCTGCGCTTTTTTGCTCATGCCCACCTCGGAGGGTTCGGCCAGCACATACGCGCCCTTGTTGATGGCGTCCAAGCCGCTGGCGTCTTTGGCGGCGCTGTGGCCTTTGGGCAAATAGGGCAGGTTTTGCCGGCTCAGCAACAAAGCTGTGGGGCGGTTGTCGTTTTGCAAAGCCACGGCCCATGCCACGGTGGTTTCAGCCGTGTCGGCGGGTCGCCACACATCCAAGCCAGGGATCAAGCGCAAGGAGGCCGCGTGCTCAATCGACTGATGCGTGGGGCCGTCTTCGCCCAAACCAATCGAGTCGTGGGTGAACACATGCACCACGCGTTGCTTCATCAGGGCGGCCATGCGTATGGCGTTGCGTGAGTAGTCGCTGAAAGTGAGAAAGGTGCCGCCATAGGGAATAAAGCCGCCGTGCAAGGCGATGCCATTCATGATGGCGGCCATGCCGAACTCGCGCACACCGTAGTTGATGTGGCGCCCGCCGTGGCCGTGTTCATCTTTCACCACATCGCCGGCCAAGTCAAAGCGCACATTGGGCGTAGATTTGGTGTTGGTCAGGTTGGAGCCGGTCAGGTCGGCGCTGCCGCCCAGCAACTCAGGAATAGCGGCAGTGAATGCTTCCAGTGCCAATTGGCTGGCCTTGCGACTGGCCACGGTTTCGGCTTTGGTGTTGGCTGCCACTACCGCATCAACCACGGTTTGATGGAAGTTTTTAGGCAAGTCACCGGCCATGCGGCGTTTGAACTCCACCGCCAACTCAGGGTAGGCCGAAGCGTAAGCGGTGAACTGGTGGTTCCAGTGTTGCTCAAGCTTGTCGCCTTTGTCTTTGGCGCTCCAATCGTCATAGACCTCGGGGGGAACCACAAACGGCGCATGATGCCAGCCGATGGCGGCGCGGGTGAGCGCGATTTCATCTGCGCCCAAGGGTTCCCCATGGGCTTTGGCGGTGTCCACCCGGTTGGGGCTGCCTTGGCCGATATGGGTTTTGCAGGCAATCAGGGTGGGTTTGTCGGCACTGTGTTTGGCCGTGGCAATGGCGCGGCTGACGGCTTGCACATCATGGCCGTCCACGCTGATGACGTTCCAGCCATAGGCTTTGAAGCGCGCAGGGGTGTCGTCGATGAACCAAGGCGTGACCTTGCCATCGATGGAGATGCCGTTGTCGTCGTAAAGGGCAATGAGTTTGTTCAGTTTCCAAGCACCCGCCAAAGCGCAGGCCTCGTGGCTGATGCCCTCCATCAAACAACCATCGCCCATGAACACATAGGTATGGTGATTGACGATGGCGTGGTCGGGACGGTTGAACTCGGCGGCCAAGAGTTTTTCAGCCAGCGCCATGCCTACAGCGTTGGTGATGCCTTGACCCAAAGGGCCAGTGGTGGTTTCCACGCCAGGGGTGATGCCCACCTCGGGATGTCCTGCGGTTTTGCTGTGCAATTGGCGAAAGTTTTTCAATTCGCTCATGGGCAGGTCGTAGCCGGTGAGGTGCAACAGCGCGTAAATCAGCATGGAGCCGTGACCGTTGGATAGCACAAAGCGGTCGCGGTCAGCCCAGTGGGGATGCTGGGGATTGTGTTTCAGGTGCTCGCCCCACAAAGCCACCGCGATATCGGCCATGCCCATGGGCGCGCCGGGATGCCCCGAGTTGGCTTGTTGAACCGCGTCCATTGCCAGTGCGCGAATCGCACTCGCCATTTGTTGGTGATTGGCCATGGGGGCTCCGTGAGTTGAAGGGTTTAAGGTTTAAAGGGACGGTCATTCTAGCCACCCCTTCGATGCCTCATATTTAGGGATTTACAACCCTTGACGGTGGCTACACTTTGTCACTGTGATGTCCAAAGATTCATCGATTCAAGTGCCCGCCCAAGCCATGTTGTTGGCCGCGGGTCGTGGGGAGCGTATGCGCCCGCTCACCGACAGCATGCCTAAGCCCTTGCTGACCGTGCGCGGCAAGCCTTTGCTTTTTTATCCCTTGCAAGCCTTGGCCTTGGCGGGTGTGCGAGGTGTGGTGATCAACACGGGATGGCTGGGGGACCAGATTGAGCCGGCTTTCGGCGCCAGCTTCAAACCCTTGTTAGCCCAGGACTCAGCTCACGCCGCTTCAGTTCAGTTGCTTTATTCCCACGAAGGACGCGGTGCTGGCGAGGCTTTGGAGACTGCCGGCGGCATTGTGCGAGCCCTGCCCTTATTGGATGAAGTGTTTTGGGTGGCCGCAGGTGACGTGTTTGCGCCAGATTTTTCATTTTCTGATGAGGCTTATGAAAGCTTCAAAACCAGCGCTTGCCTGGCGCATATTTGGCTGGTGCCCAACCCTGAGCACAACGCTGGCGGCGATTTTGGTTTATCGGACCAGGGTTTGGCTTTGAATTTGCCGCGCCAGCCAGGCCAAGCCTTGTTCACCTTCAGCACGATTGCACTCTACAAACGCGCTTTCTTTGAAGCCGCTTGGTGCCCTATTCCTGCCGGCAACCCCGAAGGTGTGAAAGCGCCAGTGGCCGCCATGCTCAGAGCCGCCATGGACCAAGGCTTGGTCAGCGCCTCTTTATATGAAGGCTTGTGGGTGGATGTGGGCACGCCAGAGCGGTTGGCTATGTTGAATTAATTGGAATCTGACCCCAATTTCCGCATTTGTCGCCACTAAACAAGCCCCTCCTACAATCTCTGCATGACCTCAATTTACGCGCAACGCCGCGCCGCATTGGCCGCCCAATTGGGTGCTGGCGGTGTGGCCATCATCCCTACCGCGCCTGAGCGCGCCCGCAACCGCGACAGCGATTTCCCCTACAGGCATGACAGCTACTTTTATTACCTCACCGGTTTCACCGAGCCCAATGCTTGGTTGGTGATCACCGCCAATGGCCACAGCACTTTGTTTTGCCAGCCCAAAGACTTAGAGCGCGAGATTTGGGACGGCATACGCTTGGGGCCCGTGGCCGCGCCAGCCGCTTTGGGTGTGACCCAAGCGCATTCGGTGAGTGAACTCGATAAAGAGTTAACTAAGTTGCTGGAGAACCAAACCACGGTTTGGTTTCCGTTTGCCACGCATGAAGGTTTGACCGCGCAGATAGACGGCTGGCTCACCCAAGTGCGCGCCCGGGTGCGCACCGGCGTGTCTTGCCCCTCATCGCAACAAGACCTGTGTACTTTGCTGGACGAAATGCGCTTGGTGAAAGACAACCACGAGCAAGACACCATGCGCCGTGCCGCCCGCATCAGTGCCCATGCCCATGTGCGCGCCATGCAAACCAGCGCGCGCATGTTGCGTGCGGGTTTGGATGTGCGCGAATACCACTTAGAGGCCGAGTTGCTGCACGAATTTCGCCAACACGGTTCACAGTTTCCTGCTTACACCTCCATCGTCGCCGCAGGGGCTAACGCCTGTGTGCTGCATTACCGCGCCGACACCGCAGCAGTTCGCAATGGCGAATTGGTGTTGATTGACGCGGGCTGTGAACTCGATGGTTATGCCTCGGACATCACCCGCACCTTTCCTGCCAACGGCAAATTCACTGGGCCGCAAAAAGACCTTTACCAAGTGGTGCTGGCTTCCCAATATGCGTCTGTGGCCGCCACCCAAGCGGGCGCGCGTTTCAACGACCCGCATGAAGCCGCCTTGCGCGTCTTGTCTCAGGGCTTGCTCGACTTAGGAATGCTCACCCCTACCAAGCACGGCTCGGTAGACGATGTGCTGGAGAAAAAAGCCTATTTCCCTTTTTACATGCACCGCACCAGCCATTGGTTGGGCATGGATGTGCACGACTGTGGCAGCTATGTGGAGCCGGGTGAGGCCAACACCGCCCCAGCCAAAGCGGATCCGCTGACGGGCGTTATGGTGCAACCACGTCCCAGTCGCGTGCTGCATGCGGGCATGGTGCTGACCTTAGAGCCCGGCTTGTATGTGCGCCCCTCTAACGAAGTGCCCGAGGCTTTTTGGAACATAGGCATACGCATTGAAGACGATGCCCTGGTCACTGCCACCGGCTGTGAGTTGATGAGCCGCGATGTGCCGGTGGAAGTGGCTGAAATTGAAGCCTTGATGGCTGGCTAGGTGTAAGCTCGGGATTATTTCCCGATGCTTTGTGACTACTTTCCCTCCCTTTTTCTTCAAGCTTCTCCTCACCTCACAAGCGCTTTTGCTCTGCCCAATTGCTTGGGCCGACGCTGATCTGTGGGGCGGCAAACCCACGCTGGGCTTGGAATATGAACACCAAAAAATGGCGTTTGGCGCAGGCCACTCGAACGCCCTCACTTTGGTACCAGGCCTGCGTTTCAAAAACGCCTTCATCAACAAAGTGGATTTTTTGATTGAGGGCGAGCGAGAAAACGAGGTGGTTGACGGCGTGAATGAAAAAGCGCGGGCTAAAAAACTGGCCTTGCGTTTGAAAAAAAACTTCGAGCTCAACGACACCTGGGAACTGTTTGTGCGCGGCTTGGTGGGCCGCGAATTCAGCACTGGCGAGAACTTCAATTACAGCTACATAGACACTGGCATTCATTACGAACGAGGTGCTTTTGGTTTCATGGTGGGCCTGCGTTTTCAACGCACCCTAGACGGTACTGCCGGTCACGACAGAAACAAGATTCGCTTGGGTCCCAGCTACGAAATTGATGCTCACCATGAAATTGAGTTTCGTTTTATCCGCGCTTGGGATGCCCAAACCCGCAAGCGCGACAGCGACGCCCTGATCGCTGAATACACCTACACATTCTGAAGCGAAGACAAGCCTAGAATCGGCTCGGCTTGCCAGTCCACCGTTTCTGGCCGCCCTTGGAGTCACGCATGCCCACAACACCTCTTCCCCCCACCGATCACACCAGTCCCCAAGCGCGTGAACAGTTGCGCCGCGCAGCACTCGACTACCACCAGTTCCCAAGCCCTGGCAAAGTGGCGATTCAAGCCACCAAACAGTTGCTGAACCAACATGATTTGTCGCTGGCTTATTCACCCGGTGTGGCGGCACCTTGTGAAGAAATCGTCAAAGACCCCAACAACGCTTACAAATACACCAGCCGCGGGAATTTGGTGGCTGTGATCACCAACGGCACAGCGGTGCTGGGCTTGGGCGACATTGGCCCCTTGGCCGCCAAGCCGGTGATGGAGGGCAAAGGTGTTTTGTTCAAGAAATTTGCTGGCATTGATGTGTTTGATATTGAGATCAACGAAAAAAATCCTGACAAATTGGTAGACATCATCGCCGCCTTAGAGCCTACTTTTGGCGGCATCAATTTGGAAGACATCAAAGCGCCGGATTGTTTTTATGTGGAGCGCAAATTGCGCGAACGCATGAAGATTCCGGTGTTTCACGACGACCAGCACGGCACCGCCATCGTGGTGGGGGCGGCGATTTTGAATGGCTTGAAAGTGGTGGGCAAAGACATCACCCAAGTCAAGTTGGTGGCCTCTGGCGCGGGCGCTGCGGCTTTGGCGTGTTTAGGCATGTTAGTCAAACTGGGCATGCCTAAGAAAAATATTTGGGTCACCGATTTGGCCGGTGTGGTTTATGCGGGCCGCACCGAGCTCATGGACGAAGACAAAATCCAGTTCGTGCAAACAACCGATGCGCGCACTTTGGGCGAAGTCATCGATGGCGCGGATGTGTTTTTGGGTCTGTCTGCGGGCGGCGTATTAAAGCCCGAGATGGTGAAAAAAATGGCGGCCAAGCCCCTGATCATGGCGCTGGCCAACCCCACGCCGGAAATCTTGCCGGAAGAGGTTTTGAAAGTCCGCAGCGACGCCATCATGGCCACAGGTCGCACCGACTACCCCAACCAAGTCAACAATGTTTTGTGCTTTCCTTATATTTTCCGAGGCGCCTTGGATGCGGGCGCGTCCACCATCACCTCGGAGATGGAAATTGCAGCGGTACATGCCATCGCTGATTTGGCACAAGCCGAGCAAAGCGAGGTGGTGGCCGCGGCTTATGCGGGCGAAAACTTGGCCTTTGGCCCCGAATACCTGATCCCCAAGCCTTTCGATCCACGCCTGATGATGAAGATCGCGCCTGCCGTGGTGCAAGCAGCGATTGCCAGTGGCGTGGCGCAACGCCCCATCACCGACATGGACGCTTACCGCGAAAGACTGCAATCGTTGGTGTATGCCTCGGGCTCGGCCATGAAGCCGATTTTTGCTGCCGCCAAACGCGGCGTGAAGAAACGCATCTGCTTTGCCGAGGGCGAGGATGAGCGCGTGCTGCGCGCGGCGCAAATTGTGTTGGATGAAGGCTTGGCCAAACCCACTTTGATTGGCCGCCCCGCCATCATCGCCCAACGCATTGAGCGTTTTGGTTTGCGCTTAACCGAAGGTGTGGATTACCAAGTGGTCAATGTCGAAGATGACCATCGCTACAAAGATTTTTGGCAGACCTACCACCAACTCACCGCGCGCAAAGGCGTGACGGTTCAGCTGGCCAAAATCGATATGCGCAGGCGCTTGACGCTGATAGGCGCCATGATGCTTCACAAAGGCGAGGTCGATGGTTTGATTTGCGGCACTTGGACCACGCCCGACACCCATTTGCATTACATAGACCAGGTGATTGGGCACCGCCCCGGGGTCAACACCTATGCCTGTATGAATGCATTGTTGCTACCCGACCGCCAAGTGTTTTTGGTTGACACCCATATCAACTATGACCCCAGCGCTGAGCAATTGGCTGAAATCACCATCATGGCAGCTGAGGAAATGAAGCGCTTTGGCGTCGTGCCCAAAGCGGCTTTGCTGTCACATTCCAACTTCGGCAGCAGCAACCAGCCGACCGCCATCAAAATGCGCCAAACCTTGGCGCTGGTGCAGGCCCGCGCGCCTTGGCTGGAAATCGATGGCGAAATGCATGGCGACGTGGCGATTGACACCCCAGCGCGTCGCGAGCTGATGCCAAGCACAACTTTGCACAGCGACGCGAATTTGCTGGTTTTGCCAAATCTAGACTCTGCCAATATTGCTTACAACCTGTTGAAAACGGCTGCTGGCGGCAATATCGCTATCGGGCCGGTCTTGCTGGGCGCGGCCAAACCGGTTCAAATCTTGACCGCAAGCACCACGGTGCGCCGCATTGTGAACATGACCGCCATCACAGTGGCTGATATAAACTCCTACAAATAAGGTTTATTCTGAGTGCGGGCGCTAACTTTATAACGCTTGTTAACCCTCCCAGCGCCATAGCCAAGTGCTTACAGCCTTGCATTTTTAGCTGGCTTGTCGGATAATTGCCAGCTTAATAATTCGGGTTAACTCGGGGGAAGTTTTGCTTCCCGGCCTTCAACTTAAGGGATTGCTGTGGCTACAGACCTGCCTCTTCGTACTGTCAAAACCAATATTGTTCAGTCTATTCGCGCTTTTGGCGTGACAGATTTGCAGTTTTCGGCTGGGCAACTAGGCTACCATTTTCTCTATGCCAATTTGGCTGACGCCCAAAGCAAACAAGATATTTTGGACATGACTGCATTGCAGTTCACTTTTCCCAGCTTGGCCAGCAAAAATTTTGACGCATTGTTCGACCACATGACCGATGCCTTGCACAAATCTGGTGCACAACCTGGTTTTGTGCTGGTTCTTGAGCATATTCCTGCACACGCCAAATTCGACAAAGAAGCCCGCGAACAACTTTTGGATGTTTTCCGCGAAGCCGCCGATTTCTGGGCCGAGCGCAAGATTTCATTCCGCTGCTTCTACTCTTTCTCGGTGGCGCGCGCCGCCGCGCTAGAGCGTCACACAGACCCCAGCCAAACAGCGGGCATAGACTTAAGCGAAGGCGAAAAAATGCCTACCGATAAATTGGTCGATGTCTCTCCCTTGGCGCTGCGTATGAGCAGCCCTTTCAATGCGGGTTATTGGCTGACTGCCGCTTAATCACGTTCTATTTCAGCGCGCCAAACACTTTACTGAGTAAGGCGCTGCCCGTGCCTATGGGGTCTTGGCGAATTTTCTTTTCTTCTTCGCCAATCATCAGGTAGAGGCCGTCTAAGGCTTTGCCATTCACATAGTTCTCCAGCGATGCGTCTTGGGCTTTGATCAAACCCAAACCCGCTGCCTTGCCCGCCACCGCTTTGTATTTGTCGGCCAGCCCCACTTTGGCGCTGGCTTGCGTGATGATGGGTAAAAACTTTTGACCCAAAGGCTCGCGGGTTTTGCTGCTGAAGTAACTGGTGGCTGCGGTGTTGCCGCCTTGCAAAATAGTTTTGGCATCTGCCACGCTCATGGTTTTCACCGCACTCACCAGCATGTCCTTGGCCAAGGGCATGGCGCTTTCGGCAGCGCGGTTCATGCCCAGCACCAATTCATCTACTTTTTTGCCTTGACCCAGCTTTTTCAGCAAATTGGCTGCATCGTTCAAATAGCCAGGCAGGGCAATGCGAACCAAGTCGTTACCCATAAAGCCATTGGCCGCGCCCAATAAGCCCACAGCCGAGAGCGCGCCTTTTTCTAATGCGGCCTTCAAACCGGTGGAGGCGTCTGCGCCGCTGAGGTCATTCAAGCTGATGGCCTGCGCGCTGCGCACCCAAGCGGCCAGCATGATGAAACTGATAAAACTGCTGTGCTGAAATTGACGGCGATCCATTGACAAGACTCCTTTATAAATTAGGCAGCAGTGTAAATGATTATTTAATACTATTTTCTATTCGCTTTGTAGTTCTATAGATCAGCTTTCGGTCGCTGTGCAGGCGCTGATCACGCCGCCGCCCAAACACACCTCGCCGTCATACAAGACTGCCGATTGCCCTGGCGTCACCGCCCATTGGGCCTCGGGAAAATCGAGTTGCATACTGTCTTGCGACCAAGACAGCACGCAAGCAGCGTCTTGCTGGCGATAGCGGGTTTTGGCCTGAAATTGTCCTTCGGCGGGCGGCTTGCCCGCGGTCCAGCTCATGTCATCGGCTTGCAACTGCGCCGACAACAACCACGGATGGTCGTGGCCTTGCACCACCCACAAAGTATTGCTGGCCATGTCTTTGCGCGCCACAAACCAAGGCGTGTGCTCGCCGCCGCCACGCTGCGCACCTTTTTCTTTGATGCCGCCAATCCCCAAACCTTGGCGCTGGCCCAGGGTGTAAAAACTCAGGCCTTGGTGTTGCCCGATTTTGCGTCCCGCGTCGGATTTGATGGGCCCAGGCGCCTTGGCGATGTAGCGGTTTAAAAATTCTCTGAAGGGGCGTTCGCCTATGAAGCAAATGCCGGTGGAGTCTTTTTTACGTGCATTGGGCAACCCCGCTTGGTCGGCGATGCGCCTCACCTCGGTTTTTTCTATCTCGCCCACAGGAAACAAGGTTTGCGATAACTGCGATTGGGTCAACCGGTGTAAAAAATAACTTTGGTCTTTGCTGACGTCTACGCCTTTGAGCAACTCATACAAACCGCTGTCTGGGTTGTGGCGCACCCGCGCGTAGTGGCCTGTGGCGATTTTGTCGGCGCCCAAGCGCAGGGCATGGTCTAAAAACGCTTTGAATTTGATTTCGGCATTGCACAAGATGTCGGGGTTGGGCGTGCGACCCGCTTGGTATTCGCGTAAAAACTCTGCGAACACCCGGTCTTTGTAGTCGGCGGCGAAATTCACATGCTCAATCTCTATACCAATCACATCGGCCACTGCAGCCGCATCGATGAAGTCTTGGTTGGATGAACAGTATTCATCGTTGTCGTCATCTTCCCAGTTCTTCATGAAGATGCCGACCACCTCGTGGCCTTGCTGCTTGAGCAAGAGCGCGGTCACCGCCGAGTCGACGCCGCCACTCAGGCCCACCACGATGCGCTGTTTGTTCAATTCGCGAAGGCCGCAATACCGGTGATGGCGCGACCCAAAATAAGCGCATGGATATCGTGTGTGCCCTCATAGGTATTGACCACCTCAAGGTTGACCAAATGCCGCGCCACGCCAAACTCATCGCTGATGCCGTTGCCGCCCATCATGTCGCGTGCCATGCGGGCGATGTCGAGTGCCTTGCCGCAAGAGTTGCGCTTCAAAATAGACGTGATTTCCACGCTGGCCGTGCCTTCGTCTTTCATGCGACCTAAGCGCAGACAGCCTTGCAGGCCCAGCGAAATTTCGGTTTGCATGTCGGCGAGTTTTTTCTGTATCAGCTGGTTGGCGGCCAAGGGGCGACCAAACTGCTGGCGGTCTAGCGTGTATTGGCGAGCGCGGTGAAAACAATCTTCCGCTGCCCCCAACGCACCCCAAGCGATGCCGTAGCGTGCGCTGTTCAAACAGGTGAACGGGCCTTTCAAACCCTGCACCTCGGGGAAGGCGTTGTCTTCAGGCACGAACACACCGTCCATGACGATCTCGCCAGTGATGGATGCACGCAAACCCACTTTGCTGTGAATCGCCGGCGCGCTCAAGCCCTGCATGCCTTTTTCCAGCACAAAGCCACGGATGGGGCCCACCGCGCCAGACTCGCTGACCTCTTTGGCCCACACCACAAACACATCGGCGATAGGGGAATTGGAAATCCACATCTTGTTGCCGCTCAGTTTGTAGCCGCCCTTGACTTTGTTCTCGCGGCTTGCCATTCTGGCGGGGTCCGAGCCATGGTCGGGTTCGGTCAAACCAAAGCAGCCAATCCATTCGCCAGTAGCAAGCTTGGGCAGGTATTTTTGACGTTGGCCTTCGGTGCCAAATTCGAAGATGGGCAGCATCACCAAGGAAGACTGCACGCTCATCATGGAGCGGTAGCCGGAATCGACGCGCTCAACTTCGCGTGCGATCAAGCCATAAGCCACGTAGCTTAGGGCCGGGCCGCCGTACTCAGCGGGAATAGTGGGCCCAAGCAAGCCCAGTTCGCCCATTTCGCGAAAGATGGCGACGTCGGTTTTTTCATGTCTAAAAGCTTCGGTGACACGCGGCAGCAGTTTGTCTTGGCAGTAGGCATGGGCGGCCTCTTCGATCATGCGCTCGTCTTCGGAGAGTTGCTGCTGCAATAAAAACGGGTCGTCCCAATGAAAGGCGGTCTTGGCCATGAATGCTCCGGTTGGCTGCTGTGTGTTTAGCCGACTATGTTAATCGCTCGCTTACTGAAACGCCTTCGTTCTGTTGGGCCACGCCACGCCGGCTCGGGCGCCTCTCACCATCGCTACGCGCTGATGTTCGCGGCTAGCCCGACCGGCATGCCGCGACTCCTAGGCTGCTTGGATTTATTCAGCCGTGTTTTGTCTCGACAGTTGACATTCCTTGGCCATGCTTTGTGCTCTTGCCACGTCAGTTTGAGCAGATGCCAACAGCTCTCTGTCATCGCTGCGTTGCGCGAGGCGAAGGTATTCGGCAACCACCTCTTCGCTGTCGAGGTAGATGGCTGGGTCAAATTCATTTAGTTTGTTCATTGATGATTTCGTCCGCAAAAAATTATCTTAAGCCGCCATGGTGGGTCGGGATAGCCTCGAACATCAGCGCGCAGCGATGGTGAGAGGCGCCCGAGCCCACCGTGGTGGCGAGGCGGAAATTAATTGGAATCTGACCCCAATTAACTTAAATGCCGCTGGGCCATGGCCACATACCAATCCAAGCAGCCGGGGTTGGCCATGGCGTCTTTGTTCAGCACTTTCTCTAGGGGCTGGCCAAGCATCAGTTTCTTGATGGGCAACTCTTGTTTTTTGCCGGACAGGGTTCGGGGAATTTCAGCCACTTGGAACATCTCGTAGGGCACAAAGCGGGGGCTGAGTGCGGTGCGTATGGCGCCGCTCAAGCGCTGGCGCAAAGCGTCGTCTAGCGTCACTCCTTCGCGCAAGACCACAAACAAAGGCATGTAACTTTCTTTGCCCAAATATTCCAAATCCACCACCATGCTGTCTAGCACCTCGGGCAAGGCTTCAACGGCGCTGTAGAGCTCGCTGGTGCCCATGCGCAAACCATGGCGGTTGATGGTGGCGTCACTGCGGCCATAAATAATGGCGCGGCCCTCAGGCGTGATCTTCAGCCAGTCGCCGTGACGCCATACCGCGCCAGCGTCGGCGCTCAGGTTGCCGCCACCGGGTTGTCGGCCTTGGCCTGGCGGATAGGTATCGAAGTAACTGCCCAAATAGCGTTGGTTCTCGGTGTCGCCCCAAAAGAAGGGGGGCATGCAAGGCAGCGGTTGGGTCACCACCAACTCGCCCACCTCGTCAATCACCGGCTGGCCTTGCTCGTTCCACGCCTCCACACTCACGCCCAACAAGCGGCATTGCATTTCGCCAGCGACCATGGGCAGGTCACGCAAACCGCCCACATACGCACCAGCATCGGTGCCACCCGAAATATTGCACCACCAAATATCGGGCTTGTTGACGCCGGCCTTGGCATACACCTGTTGAAACTGGGTGGTGCCCCATTGCTGCACCTCGGCGCTCAAAGGCGAGCCGGTGGTGCCCAAGGCACGCACGGTGTGCAAGCCGTCTATGGCGGATAAATCTATACCCGCTTTCATGCAGTTGGCAAAGTAGGCCGCGCCGCCACCAAAAAATGTCACGCCCTCCTGCGCTGCATAACGCCACAACACGCCCCAGTCGGGGCGCTCTTTGGAGCCGCCTGGGTTGCCGTCGTAAATCACACACGTGGTGCCGCTGAGCAAGCCGCTGAGTTGCGCATTCCACATCACCCAACCTGTAGAGGAGTACCAAAGAAACTTCTCGCCCCACGAATTGGGCGCGTAACTGCAAGACACGTCGTAGTGCAGGTTTTTATGCGCCATGCCGTTGAGCATGGTGCCACCGTGGTCATGCACCAAGGGCTTGGGCAAGCCGGTGGTGCCGCTGGAATACACAATCCACAGCGGGTGGTTGAACGGCATCCACAGCGGCTCAAACGCTTGGGTGGCGGCATCATCGCGCTGCATGATCTGGCCCCAGTCGCTGCTGTTGTCGGGCACGGCCACGCCACCCAAATTGCGGTAAATCACCAGATGTTCAACGCTAGGCAAAGCGGCGCGCAACTCGCTCACCACCGCATGGCGCTCCAAGTCTTTGCCGCCATAAGTGACGCCGTCAATCGCGATCAATACCTTGGGGCTGATTTGCTTGAAACGGTCGAGCACGGCGTTGCTGCCCATGTCGGGCGCGCACACGCTCCAAATGCCGCCCAAGCTGGTGACTGCCAAAAACGCCACCATGGTTTCAGGAATATTGGGCAAGTAGGCGGCCACGCGGTCGCCAGGTACCACGCCTTGGGCTTGCAAATGCAAAGCCAGCGCAGCTACTTGGCGCTTCAATTCAGGCCACGACAACTCGCGACGCTCGCCGCGCTCGTTGCTGCTGATGATGGCGGCCATGCCAGCGGCATGCGCCGCGTCCACATGGCGCAGTACTTGCTGGGCATAGTTCACTTGCGCGCCTACAAACCAGCGCGCGCCTGGCATGGTGTTGCGCTCCAAGACACAGCTGTGTGGCGTGGGCGATTGCAGTTCCAGGTAGTCCCACGCCGACTGCCAAAAATCTTCAATGTGCGTGACCGACCAGCGCCACAGGTCTTGGTAATCGTCGAAGGTCAATTGGCGATGCTCGGCCAGCCATTGTTGGTACAGGCGCATTTGCGGTACAAAAGGCGGCGAGGCGCTGGCAGAGGTATTCATGGCTACTAAGATCTGGCTTTGTTTTGAATGAGAACCGCATTGTCATGGCAATTTGGACCAAACCCATCAGCACCGAGATTTTGACCACCACGCATATCGCCACCGCCGCCGAACGCTTGGGCATTGAGTTCATTGAAATTGGCCCCGACTTCATACGCGGGCGCATTCCGGTGGACGCGCGCACCAAGCAACCTTATGGGGTGATACACGGGGGGTCCAGCGTCATGTTGGCCGAAACACTGGGCTCGTGTGGTGCGGACTATTCCACGCCGGCGGGTCATCGCATTGTGGGCTTGGACATCAATGCCAACCATATTCGCGGGGTGGCCGAGGGCTGGGTGAATGGCATTGCAAAGCCTGTGCACATAGGGCGCAGCACGCAAGTCTGGCAAATCGATATGTGCGACGACCAAGGTCGCACCAGCTGTGTGTCGCGCCTGACCCTGTCGGTGCTGGGGCCGCGTTAAAACGCCAGCCTAGTCGCGCCGCTGCTCAGGCGAGGTGGCTGGCTGGGGGGTGGCGCTGGGCTCTTTATCTTTGACAGGTGCAGAAGATGCCGAAGAGGCAGCGACACACTCGCCGCGAAAAAAAGCCCACTCCTCGCAGACCAGCCCAGACGGCAGGCTGCACATGCCTTGTTCACCTTTGTCGGTTTGCACAAAGCTCGGTGTGCCGCCCGCCCGCGTGCAGGCGGCTGTTGCCGGATTGGACATGGCCAACAAAAGAGCAAATTCGGCGAGCATGCTGTGGCCTTTAGGGGTTTTCAGCCGCGGCCAAGCGCTGGCTTTTCCAATACACATCGTCGCCGCCATTCATGCGGTTGAGCACACGAGCCAGCACAAACATCAGGTCGGATAAACGGTTGAGGTATTGGCGCGGCGTGTCGTTCAAAGCCTCTTCTGCCCCCAACGCCACCACTGCGCGCTCGGCGCGCCGGGCCACGGTGCGACACACGTGCGCTAGCGATGCGGCGCGGCCACCGGCGGGCAAAATAAATTCTTGCAATTTGGGCAAGGCCGCATTGTGCTCGGCCAGGGCCACATCCAGCGCCAACACCGCCTCGGCTTTGAGCAACTCAAACCCCGGAATACTGAGCTCGCCACCCAAGTTGAACAACTGGTGCTGCACCTCCACCAACAAGCTGCGCACGGGCGCAGGCATGTCTTCACACAACAAAACACCTATGTGAGAGTTGAGTTCATCCACCTCGCCCATGGCGTGCACCCGCAAGCTGTTTTTGCTGACGCGGCGGTTGTCGCCCAAGCCGGTGGTGCCATCGTCGCCGGTGCGGGTGGCGATTTGTGTAAGTCGGTTAGCCATGTTGTCTGTCCCTGAGATTACAGGCATTGTCTCAGGCATTGCGTTAGCCTGCGAAGCTTGACCCAGTACGCACAATGCTGCTTAGAATGCCAAACGCACAAGGAGACGCCGCCATGAATGCACCCTCAACCGTCCAACACCTGCTGCCCGAAGTGAACCAACGCGAGGTGCCGCCTGCGTTGATCGCCGAATTAAAAGCCCACTTCGGCGAGCGCTGCAGCACCGCGCTGGTGGTGCGCGAGCAACATGGCCGTGACGAGTCGGCTTACACCACCGTGCCGCCACCTGCGGCCGTGGTGTTTGCCGAAAGTACCGATGATGTGGCACACACCGTTCGCATGGCTGCGGCCTACAAAGTGCCCATCATCCCTTTTGGCGTGGGTACCTCGCTGGAAGGTCATTTGCTGGCGGTG
>CANLWQ010000013.1 GCA_947494405.1 Comamonadaceae bacterium
CTGTAGCGGCGCGTCAGCACTTGGCGCATGGCGGCGTAATCGTCGCCGCCGGTGATGCCCTCGATGTTGTAGCGGCGGTATTCACTGGCTTGCATTTTGTGGTGGTGAAACACCACGCATGAGGCTTGGGTCGCCTCCCCTGCCGTGTGGGAAATGTCGAAGCACTCAATACGCAAACCATCCAAATCTTCTACCGCCATATCCAGAGCATCGACCAAGGCGCGCGTGCGCGACTGCTGCGAGCCCTCTTCGGCCAGCAAGCGTGCCAACTTCAAAGCGGCGTTTTGTTGCGCCATCTCTAGCCACACTTTGCGTTGCTCACGCGGTTGGTGAATGACATGCAACTTCACCCCTGTCTGGGCTGATAAAGCACTGACCAAGGCCTTGTCTACTGCGTGGTTGGTAATGAGTGTGGGGGGCAGTGGCACATCCAAATAATGCTGGCTGAGAAAGGCCTCCAACACCTCAACCGCTTCTGCCCCTTCTGCATGGGTGGGAAAGTAAGGGCTGTCGCCCAAATGGCGACCGCCGCGCACCATGGCCAAGTTGACACACGCTTTACCCGCTTGCACCACCACAGCCAAAATATCCACGTCGCGGTCGTCCACCGTGTCCACCGCTTGCTGATGCAAGACTTTGGACAAAGCACTGATTTGGTTGCGTACCTCGGCGGCTTGCTCAAATTCCAAGCGCTCTGCATAGGCCAGCATGCGCGTCTCCAGCGACTGCATCACATCGTGGGTATGGCCTTGCAGCAAGTCACACGCACTTTTCACATCGCGTTGGTAATCTTCCAAGCTGACCATGCCCACGCAAGGCGCCGAGCAACGCTTGATCTGGTGCAGCAAACAAGGCCGATGGCGGTTGCGAAACACCGTGTCCTCGCAGGTGCGCAAACGAAAAACTTTTTGAATCAGTTGTATGGCTTCACGAACCGCCCACACACTGGGATAGGGGCCAAAGTATTCATGGTGTTTATCAACCGCACCGCGGTAGTACACCACCCTTGGTGCGGCTTTGGGGTGGGGATGACCCATACTGTCAGATGCGCCAGTTTGGGCTCGGGTGATTTTCAAATAGGGATAGCTTTTATCGTCGCGAAACAAAATGTTGTAGCGCGGCTTAAGGCTTTTGATGAGATTGTTTTCCAGCAGCAAGGCCTCGGCCTCGGAGCGCACCACGGTGGTCTCAAGGCTGGCAATTTTGCTCACCATATGGCCAATACGGGTGCCGCCATGGTTTTTTTGGAAGTAGCTGCTGACGCGCTTCTTTAAGTGATTGGCCTTGCCCACATAAAGCACTTGGCCATCGGCATCAAAGTACCGGTATACACCGGGCAGAGGCGGCAAGGCGGCAACTTGCGACAGCAGTTGCGGGTCGAAAGAGGCTGACTCACTCACGGGGCTATAACGACACCAACCTCGCCCAAACCGGGGAACTGTGCCTTCAGTGTTTGACTTTCCTGCACGGGCACAGGAACCACACAAGTGCCCGTGATGACCACCTCGCCCGCCTTTAAATGCATGCCGTGGCTGATGAGTTCGTTAGCCAACCAAGTCAGCGCCACCAGCGGGTCCCCCAGCGCATTGGCACCCAGCCCTTGAGCAACAACTTCACCCTCGCGACTGACTTGCACCACCTGCGCAGCAAGGTCCACATGGCGCCACTCGGTGGCGAGGGCTGCGCCCAGCACCATGTGACTGGCGCAGGCAAAGTCGGCAATCAACTGCGCCTCACCAGCGGTGAGAAAGTCTTGGTAACGAGAATTGGGAATTTCAATGGCCAGATGCAAATCGGCCACCTGCGCCATGACCTGTTCTACCGTCAGAGCTGTCGAATCGAGGGGCTTCACGTCTGAACCCAAGCGAAAAGCAAATTCGGCTTCGATCACCCGCATGACATTGCCCCGCATGGAAACCGGGGCCCCATCGGGCAAGCACCTTGACGCCAGCAAACGTCCCGCGATTGGACCGCTCACACCGATGTGCTGTTGACCGGCGGCGCTGGTGGCTGCAATTTTCCAACCTATGGACTTGTCGCCAGTAGCCGCCAACAAGGCCTGCTGAACAGCGTATCCCTCAGCGCGGATTTGAGGGCGCACAGCTTCTTCGATAAAGTCCATTTGACGCGGCGTCTGCCAAGCGGAGAAAAGTTGCTGCGCCGCTGCCTGCGCTGAGGCTTTTACCATTGGCCGGTGTTGGGCATAGACGCCCAAGGTTCTGCGGGGGGCAAGGCTGCGTGGGCTTGCAACAACTCTACAGAGACGTGGTCGGGGGACCGCACAAACGCCATATAGCCGTCGCGTGGTGGGCGCAAAATCGTGACGCCATGTTTTTGCAAACGCTCACAACTCGCGTAAATGTTCTCCACCGCATACGCCAAGTGACCGAAATTGCGGCCACCTTGCAAAACCTCGGGGTCCCAGTTGTAGGTAAGTTCCACTTGTGCGCTGTGATCGCCAGGGGCAGCCAAAAACACCAAGGTGAAACGACCCGCTGGCACATCTTTTTGGCGAATCACATCAAGTCCAAGGGCATCACGGTAAAACTTCAAAGAAGCTTCTAAATCGGTAACACGCACCATGGTGTGCAAATAGCGCATGTCAGGGAATCCTGGTCGACTGCCAAGACACAAATTGCAATCCGTCATTGGTTTTTTGCCAGATGCTGGTGAAGCGCAAAGCAACTTTGAGATCGTTGCCTTTGAAAAGCACATCGTAATTGCCTATGCCGTTGATGATGGCGATGCAACCAAAGTTACGTACCGTCACATCAGAACGCCGCATGGCTTTGTATTTCACTGCCCCCGAGTGCATGGACTCTATGAATGAAGCTTTGCTGTCCAACTCAGCGTTGGAATGAATGTAGACCAATTCAGGAGAAAAAAGCTTGTCCATGGCGGCAAAGTCATTGCCCAATTGAGCTGCATAACGGGCGTCTTCGGCCTTCAAAGCCTCTTCCCTGCTAACCGGGTTGCAAGCACCGCCTGCGGCATGTGCTGAGGGCAAAAAAGATAAAGCAAACAGCACCCCTAGGGCACTCAATATCAGTCGCATGGCAGTCTCCTCAGAAAAGTTTGTATCAGATGATACGCTGGGCTTTACTGGGCAGACAAGGCTTGCCCTATAGATTGCGTAGCCACATCTTCTAACCAAGCCAAGTCCATGTGCTGATGCGCTTCGCAGAAAAACCAAGGCTCACGAGAGTCGGGCTCCAACATCACACCGCGCTCTATCAGTTGCCAACAAAACGCTTGGTACAAAGCGCTGTTGGTCTTGCGCCAGTCCCGGTAAGTTTGCGGCACGCTGGCGGTGAAGTGAATGCCAAGCATAGAAGGCGGCCCCGCAAAAGTGTGCTCTATACCTGCTTGTGTGAACACCCGACCCAACACATCGCGCACCTGCTCGCCCGCACGGTTCACGGTCTGCAAGGCGTCGGTGTTGGCCAAAATATCCAAGGTGCAGTGTGCAGCGCTCAAACCCACCAAATTGGCGGTATAGGTGCCGCCATGCACCACTGCGCCAGCGTTGGCACCCACCACATCCATCACATCGGCTCTGCCACCAAAGGCAGCCACCGGGTAACCATTGCCCATGGCCTTGGCATAGGTCGTTAAATCTGCGTAAATGCCGTAAAGAGATTGAGCGCCTCCAACCGCTACACGAAACCCAGATTTCACTTCATCAATGATCAGCAAAGTGCCCTGAGCTGTGCACAAGTCGCGCAAGCGTTGTAACCATTCTTGGCTCGCCGCGATGCTGCCCGCGTTGCCAATGATGGGTTCAAGCACCACGCAAGCCAGTTGGTGGTCTCGGCGCACAAACAAGTCCTCAAGTGCGGCAAAGTCGTTCAAGCCAATGATGTCAACCAAGTCGTGTGCTTGGGCAGGTATGCCTGCCCCAAAGGGAATGACCTTGGGCGCTAGGCCACTGTGGGCGTCCCAGCTTTCTATATCGGACTTCCACATCAACTCATCGGCCAAGCCATGAAAACCACCTTCCACAGTCGCCATGCGCTGCCTGCCAGTGAAGCCGCGAGCGGTACGCACCGCGCCCATGACCGCTTCAGTGCCGGAGTTGGCAAAACGCATCTTGTCTATCTGCGGGCACATGGCCTTGATTTGCTGAACCACCGTGGTGTCTAGCTCGGTGGCAAAACCCGTTAAGGTGCCACCGCTTTGAATTTGGGCAATCACCGCTCGGTCAACCCGCTCGTCGCCATAGCCCAAAATCACAGGGCCATAGCCCAAGCGAAAGTCCACATAAGTTTTGCCATCCACATCCACCAGCTCGCAGCCTTTGGCTCGCTGAATGAACACGGTGCGGTCCGGGCCCCAGTAGCGGTAGTTTTCTGCCACACCTTGGGGCATGTGACGCATAGCTTCGTGCAGCAGTTCAGACTGTCGACTCATCTGTTCTCCCCAAAGTTCATGGCGTAATCAACTGACCGTGCGGAGGGCGCAGCAGCATGCCCACGCGCTCTTCTAACAGTTTGACCACATGCAGCTCTGCTGCATCGTCACCATATCGAGCTCTGGCTTCCTCAAACAAGGCTTGGGCATGCCCGCCCATGGTCAGGGAATAGCCCTGCCCTTGGGCAATCTGATTGACCAACCCCAAGTCTTTGCAACACAAAGCCAAAGAGAAACTGGGGTCGTAGTGGCCGGCAAAAATAGAGGGGATGTCGTGGCGCGCCACCCAGCTGTCACCCGCGCTGGAAGTGATGGCCTCTTGCACCACGTCCAAAGGCACACCCGCCTTGGCACCCAACATAAGCGCTTCGCCTATGGTGGCCGCACCCACAAACCACAGCAAATTGGTCAGCAGTTTGACAGTGGCCGCATTGCCCGGCTTGCCGCAATGGAAAATCTTTTCACCAATGACATTGAAGAGGGGCAAATGTTTTTCATAACAGGCTTTGTCTCCACCCACAAAGATGGACAAACGCCCCAAAGCCGCCATATCCACTGCATTGGTCACCGGTGCTTCCAAAAAATTCACACCTCGTGCATGGGCAGTTTGCACCAAGGTCTGCACCAAATCGACGGAGCTGGTGGATGTGTCAATCACCGTGGCACCCGACTTCACCAAAGCCAAAACGCCCGCTTCTCCCAGCATCACCTGTGTGACTTGGGGCGGCCCAGGCAAAGACGTCATCACCACATCAGCCATGGTTACAGCCTCAGCCAAAGAGTCCACACACTTTGCGCCTAAAGCCACCAAGTTGTCGGTTTTGGCTGGCACTGCATCAAACACCGTCAGCGCATAACCAGCTTGAATCAGGTTGGTCGCCATGGGGTTACCCATATTGCCCACGCCGATAAAAGCCACTGTAGGTAAGAGGCTCATGCTTTTTTAAAGCTTAAAAATTGCGGCTTGTCACCCGAATAAGGCTGGTAGGTAAAACCAAAGCCTTGCAACATCTCCAAGGCTTCGGCGAAAGCATAAGTGCGGTATTGAATGGTTTGCGCCATCAATATCTTGTCCCCATCCGCCAAATAATAGTGCTTGGTGAAACCGTGCTCGGCAGGCTCAATTTTTTGCGAATACATCATGCCATTGGAGATGGGACTGGCGTAATCGTGGTGAGGGCCTTGCACTCCCAACAGCAATTGCCCGCCGGATTTGATGTGTTTGGCAACGCTCTCTAAACCTTGGCGATTGGGTGGGTCTTGTGCAATGTGGCTGACCAAAAATGGTTCCTTGTCACCATCAATAACGAAATACCACACACCGCCATAGGAAAAAGCCAAGTCGTACGTATTGGCTAAATTCAACTCAGTGACATTCTGGTGAAGCAACTCAACTTGAGGATGGGTCTGCAAGCGTTGTTGGGCGATGCTCAGCATGGCTGGGGTCAAGTCCACGCCAGTGACAGCAACTTGGGGCAGGCGTTTGCTTAAAGTTTCCAGTATCAAACCAGTGCCGCAGCCAATTTCCAAGACGTTGGTGAAGGGTTGATGTTGAACAAGGTCATCGACAATTTTGTTGTAATCGTAGTAGCCAGAAGTCATTATTAAGTCGTAATAAGACGACATATTTGTGTAATCACCCATTGTGTTCCCTGGTAAACAGCTGACCTAGAGCGGGAGCTAAGGCTTAAAGCATTGCCCCCAAATTTTTGGGGCAAGCATATCAGTACCAGAAACATGGCCTGTCCTGTCTTGTCTCTCAAGTTAAGCGAGATAATGCGCGCATGGATAAAAAGCCTATTTGCACCTACTGCACTTTGACTGAGTCGCGCATCATTGATCAAAGCCCTTTGACTTTGGTCATTCGAGATGTGTTTCCAGTTTCACCCGGACACACCCTCATCATTCCGCGCCGTCATGTGGAGTCTTATTTCGACTTGACCGACCAAGAGCGCGAAGACATGACTTTCATGATGACACGCGCCAAAGATTCACTGAAAAAAGAACTCAGCCCCCAGGCCTTCAATATTGGTATCAACGAAGGTTTTGCTGCGGGCCAAACCGTGGCGCACATCAATATGCATTTGATACCTCGCTTCAAAGGCGATGTGTCTGAGCCGCGCGGCGGGATTCGCTGGCTTTTCCCAGACAAAGCCATTTTTTGGGACAAGAAATCAGCCCCTGTCACCACGACCACTGAAAAATCATGAATTTCCCCGGCTTCTTGAAGCGCCTGGTTCTTTTGATCACACTTTTATCGGTGGGCAATGCTTTACATGCCGCAGAAACCGACAACACCGAGCGTATTTACCAAGCCACCTTTGGCGTTATCGCGGCATTCGGTTTTAAAAAACAAATTGATGCTGACCCGATTTGCAGGGGAAAAGCCTATCCGGATTTTGACTTGAACCAATTTTTGGATGCCATCCCCAAAGATTTCATTTCTCGCCCCGGTCAACGCGAAAGCATTGTCAAACAGTTCCAAGGCCATTTGGAAAATCTAGACACTTTGCAACTTCCTACGGGGCAAACCATACCCGTGGCCTACCAACAATTGAAAAAAGGCACAGCTTTGCTTTTACGCAAAGAAACTGAAAGCAGCGATGTCGCTGATTTGTGTCAAAAGATGTACAGCAATTCAGACAGCATTTTCAAAACCCAAATCGACAGCATCAAATCTTTGGCTGTGAAAAAATAAGGCTCATGTATGCAAAATTTCTTGGTAAACCGCACCCTAGTCTCTAAATTAAGTGCCATTCTGGTTTTCATCGCGGCGCTGTCGCTCACCGCATGCACCCAAGAGCAGCAAAATAAAATTGGTCGCGGCATCCAAAATTGGACGGGCACGGATGGCGTCTTAGAGGTCTACTCCGGTGACAAGCTGGTCAGGCGTTTTCTCAAGGTCGACAAAATCAGCACGGCTTTAGGCACCGACGACAACACAGCGCGTGAGTATCGCTATGGCTATGGGGTCTTAGATGCAAACCTCAATATGCAAGTCGACCCCACAGAAAAACGGGTCTACTTCGAATTCAGCAATTATTCAACCACCGTGTTTTTCGAAAACCCCAACTAAAGCCTTGGGGCTGAAAGTTGTTTTAAGAAGACCAACTGGGTTTGCGCTTGTCTAAGAAGGCTTGAAAACCTTCTTGAGCGCTGTCATCCATCATGTTGCAAGCCATGGTTTGACCCGCCAATTGATAGGCGGCTGTGATTCCCATTTCCAGCTGTTGGTAAAACAATGATTTGCCAAGGCGAACTGCGGGTTCAGGTTTGGCCACAATCTTGGCGCACATCTGTAACACTGCCTCCTCCAAGCCGTCTGCATTGACAACTTGATTGATCAATCCGCGTGATTGGGCTGTATCTGCATCAATGAAGTCGCCGGTCAACAGCATTTCCATGGCCTGCTTGCGGTGCATATTGCGACTCAAGCCCACACTGGGGGTTGAGCAAAACAAACCGTAGTTGATGCCAGACACTGCAAACCGCGCATCGTGGCTGGCTAACGCCAAATCGCACATGCTGACCAACTGACAACCGGCTGCGGTGGCAATGCCTTGCACCTGCGCAATCACGGGTTGAGGCAAATGTTGAATGCGCACCATCATGCGACTGCACTGGGCAAAAAGCTCTGTATAGAAATCGTGCTCAGGGTGGTTTCGCATTTCCCGCAAATCATGACCTGCGCTGAATGCCCGGCCCCCAGCAGCAATCACCACCACACGGCAATCGGCATTTGCTGCCACGGATTGCAAAGCGCTATCTAAGGCACTCAGCATGTCACTCGACAAAGCATTGAAGCTGTCGGGCCGGTTCAATACCAAACGCGTGACGCCAGGTGCCGGCGTTTCTACTAAAACCCCATCGTTCATGGTGTATCTTCTCCACTGAAATGAATGCTCTTGCTCGTCACCATGCAAGCTGACCATCCGCCCTTGATTTACCTAGGGCCTGAGGACCCCTTGCCTCCTGCTGAAACCGCTTGGGATCAAACCAGTGGTGTTCCTGGGTTGCTCGCTGCGGGCGGTGGACTGTCGGTTGAACGCCTGAGAGAAGCTTACAGCAAAGGCTGTTTTCCTTGGTTCAGTCTGGGTCAGCCGGTTTTGTGGTGGAGCCCGGATCCACGGATGGTCTTACAAATAAATAATTTTCGCTTTCATCGCTCTTTACGCCAATGGATGAAACTCTACAAACCGGAAATTCGTATCGACACTGCGTTTGATGAAGTCATTGAACATTGTGCCAATGCCCCACGACCCGGCCAAAACGGCACTTGGATCGTCACTGAGATGGTTCAAGCCTACAAGTCTTTGCATGCAGCTGGCTTGGCGCACAGTGTGGAGACTTGGATAGATGGCAAGCTCTGCGGCGGGCTTTACTTCGTGAGTTTGGGGCGTGCAGTGTTTGGTGAATCGATGTTCAGCTTGGTGCCCAATAGCTCAAAAATCGCACTCGCGGGCTTGGTGGCTTTATGTAAAGCTCACCACATCGGCATGATTGATTGTCAGCAAAATACATCTCATTTGGCCTTGATGGGTGGCGGCGAAGTCACAAGAGCTGATTTTCTGAGCCATATAAAAACAGCGCAAGCATTGCCGCCAGTCCATTGGGATTTCGACCCTTTATACTGGTCTGAACTTTTAAACTGACACTTTTTCACCGTGACCCACCTCAAGGATTTGCCGCTTCAATCGTTGCAGTTTTATGCAACCGCGCCCTACCCTTGCAGCTACTTGTCCGACAGGCAAGCCAGGTCTCAGGTGGCCACACCCAGCCACCTTATTCACAACGACATTTACTCCGATTTGGTGGCCAAAGGCTTTCGCCGAAGCGGCATGTTCACCTACCGACCCTATTGCGATGGTTGCCGCGCCTGTGTACCCATCAGGGTCAAAGTCAATGACTTTGAACCCAGCCGCTCTCAGCGCAGAGCCTTTAAAGCGCATGCCGATTTACAGTCGCGCATCTCTAAGTTGGTTTATGCGCCCGAACACTATCAGCTCTACCTCAACTACCAAAACGGGCGACATGCAGGCGGTGGCATGGACCAAGACAGCGTGGAGCAATACACCCAATTTTTGCTGCAAAGCAGGGTTAACTCGCGTTTGGTGGAGTTTAAAAATCCCGATCAAGCTGACGGGTTGCCTGGTGCTTTACGCATGGTGTCAATTCTTGATGTCCTCAATGACGGACTGTCGGCGGTTTATACCTTTTACGACCCCATAGCCGCCAAAGGCTTGGGTACCTACTGCATTCTTTGGCAAATCGAACAAGCGCGCGAACTGGGACTGCCTTATGTGTATTTGGGCTACTGGATAGAGCAAAGCAGCAAGATGAATTACAAAGCCCAGTTTGGCCCACACGAGGTGCTGGTTGACGGCAAATGGACTGACGCTTGATATCGCTCTTGTAAGATATCGCCATGCGAAAAGTTACAGCCGGTCAAGCCCCCTCCCCATCCATTCAGGTTTTAGAGCGTATGTTTTCCCTGATCGATGTCTTGGCAGCCAAAGAAGGCTCGGCCACCCTCAAAGAAATCAGTGAAAAAACCGGACTTCATCCCTCAACCACCCACCGTATATTGAATGACTTGGTTTTGGGGCGCTATGTAGACCGGCCCGAATCTGGGCATTACCGCTTGGGCATGCGTTTGCTTGAACTCGGCAATTATGTGAAAGCCCGGCTCAATGTCAGGGATGCGGCTTTTGCACCTATGCAAGAGTTGCACCAACTCACCCAGCAACCTGTCAACCTCAGCGTTCGCCAAGGTGACGAGATTGTGTACATAGAACGCGCCTACAGTGAGCGCTCTGGCATGCAAGTGGTTCGCGCCATAGGCGGCAGAGCGCCCTTGCATTTGACATCGGTTGGCAAATTGTTTTTAGCCGCTGACGACAACGTCAGGGTGAGGGCTTATGCCAATCGAACAGGCTTGCCAGGTCATACCCGTAACAGCCTAAGCCAATTGCTTGCCTTGGAAAAAGACATTGCCAAATGCCGACAGTCTGGTGTGGCGCGCGATAACGAGGAACTGGAATTGGGCGTCCGGTGCATGGCTTCAGGCATTTACGACGACCAAGGCACACTGATTGCTGGCTTGTCTATATCGGCGCCTGCAGACCGTCTTGATGAGGCTTGGCTGCCTAAATTACAAGCAACAACGCGTCAAATATCCAAGGAACTGGGGTATCACGACGTCAAGGAGTGACGCGTTTCTACCCATTTACGTACCCGCTCTGCATCTGCGGTACGGCTGAGTTTGCCGGCAGAGTCTAAAAAGATCATGATCAATTTACGCCCAGCAACCTTGGCCTGCATCACCAAACACTGACCCGCTTCAGAGATGTAGCCGGTTTTTTGTAAATCTATATCCCAATTGGGGTTAGATACCAAACGGTTGGTCGAGCGGTACTTCAGGGTTTTGCTACCCACTTCAACTTGAAAACCGCTGGAAGTAGACAACTCACGCAAAGTGGGGTCATTGGCTGCAAAAGCCACCAAGGTAGCCAAGTCTTTGGCGCTTGATTGGTTACGACTGGACAAGCCCGTAGGTTCTGCATAACGGGTGTCTCGCATACCCAATTGAGCTGCTTTGGCATTCATTTGATTGATAAAGGCATCTAAGCCCGCAGGGTAGCTGCGCCCCAAGGCATGGGCTGCGCGGTTTTCGCTGGACATCAGCGCCAAATGCAACAGCTCACCACGGGTCAAACTGGTACCGGGCCGTAGCCGTGAACTGCTGCCCTTTTCGGTGTCAACATCTTCGGTTGTGATGGTGATCATTTCATCCATGTCCAAATTGGCTTCACGCACCACCAAGGCTGTCATCAATTTGGTGATGGACGCAATAGGCAAAACAGCTTGGCCATTTTTGCTGAGCAAAATTTCTTGCGTGTCTTGGTCAATCACATAAGCCACGCTTGACTTGAGAGTGAGTTGATCATCAGCTACGGAATGCAGACCGGCAAGCTTGCCAAACGAGGGCCTTGCAGGTATCGATTTATAAACACGCTTATGCTTTTTCTTGGCAACGGCAACAACTTTGCTTTTTTGTTTTTGTTTGGCAGTAACTGCGTAAGAAGATGGCGCCCAGGCCAGCAAAGCAGCAACACAGAACGCAGCCCAAAAACGTGTATTCAAAATTTTCAACATGGTGTCCCAATAGCGGCCCAAACAGGCATTGCGCACAGTGTAGTCTGTTTTAAAAAAACACGCAAGATCAAAGACTTACGTAGAAATATTGAGGTAGAAAAAACAGAATACGCACACTGCCGTCTTAACTTTCCCGCTTTCACCCCTGTGCAGCTACTCTTTCTGATTTACTCTGCAATTTATTTAGTGCACTTAGGTACGCTTTTGCAGAGGCCACCACGATATCCGGATCAGAGCCCACGCCGTTGACGATACGCCCATTGTTTTGCAGACGCACGGTCACCTCACCTTGGCTTTCAGTCGAGCCGCTGATGGCATTGACCGAATACAAGACCATCTCAGCCCCGCTTTGCACATGCTTTTCAATGGCTTTCAAGGACGCATCAACAGGTCCGTTGCCATGGGCTTCACAGGCAAATTCTTTGCCCCTATCGGTGATAACAATGGAAGCAAAAGGCATCTCACCGGTTTCGCTGTGCTGTGACAATTTCACAAATGAAAACACATCGTTGTCGTGGGAAATACTTTCCTCGCTGACCAGGGCCAAGATGTCTTCATCGAATATTTCGCTTTTACGATCAGCCAATTCTTTGAAGCGTCCAAAAGCAGCGTTGGTTTCAGCTTCGCTGTCGAGTTCTACACCCAAGTCTTGCAGGCGTTGCTTGAATGCATTGCGACCACTGAGCTTGCCCAAAACGATTTTGTTGGAACCCCAACCCACGTCCTCTGCACGCATGATTTCATAAGTGTCACGGGCCTTCAAAACACCATCTTGGTGAATGCCCGAGGCATGTGCAAAAGCATTCGCACCCACCACGGCTTTATTGGGCTGCACCACAAAACCTGTGGTCTGACTGACCATGCGACTCGCCGCCAAAATATGTTTGGTGTCAATGCCAAGCTCCAAACCAAAATAGTCTTTGCGAGTTTTGACCGCCATCACAATTTCTTCTAAAGAGCAGTTACCTGCTCTTTCACCCAAACCATTGATGGTGCACTCGACTTGGCGGGCACCACCGATTTGCACACCGGCCAATGAATTGGCAACCGCCATGCCTAAATCGTTATGGCAATGCACCGACCAAATCGCCTTGTCGGAATTGGGAATGCGCTCACGCAATGTCTTGATGAAAAGACCATACAGCTCTGGAATCGCATAACCCACGGTATCGGGAACATTGATGGTGGTTGCACCCTCATCAATCACGGCTTCCAAAATGCGGCATAAAAAATCCATGTCGCTTCGGTAGCCATCTTCTGGACTGAATTCGACATCAGCGACCAAGTTGCGCGCAAAACGCACCGACTGCTTGGCTTGCTCGAACACCTGATCAGGGGTCATGCGAAGTTTCTTCTCCATGTGCAAAGCAGAGGTTGCAATGAAGGTGTGTATGCGCGAGTGCTTGGCGCCTTTTAAAGCCTCAGCTGCGCGTGAAATATCTCGATCGTTAGCACGAGACAAAGAACACACCGTGGATTCGGTGATGGCATTGGCTATTGCTTTGACGGCTTCGAAATCGCCATCTGAACTCGCCGCGAAACCCGCCTCAATCACATCTACCCGCAAGCGCTCAAGTTGTCTGGCAATACGCAGTTTCTCGTCTCGCGTCATGGACGCGCCTGGAGACTGCTCACCATCACGCAAAGTGGTGTCGAAAATAATTAATTTGTCAGCCATTTTTAAGCTCCTGAGAATTCAATCTTCCGATACAAACCGGTCAGCCCCAATGAAAAAGGCCCGATGCGGTAAGCAAACGGGCCTTGGGGAAAATTGCGCAAACGCTACTGATCCAGCCCGTGAAAGCTTTGAAGCAGTAGTAGAAGTGCAATATTCATAAACTAAATGTATCACAGGCTTATGGGACAAAACATAACCTGGGATTGACTGCTCAGTGCAAGCCTTTTTCATCGGGCTCTTCAGTAGAAGTACTGATGACGCTGGTGGGTATGCCTTTGTAACGTCGCCAAACATAAACCACATAGCCGCTGATGCCATAAACCAAGAAAAGGCTGAACAAGACGGTAGGCGGATGAATATTGATCAAGGCAATGATCAGCGCAAAAGAGACGATGACGGCAAAAGGAACACTTTTGCGCATTTGGAAATCTTTGAAACTGTAGAACGGCAAATTGCTGACCATGGTCAAACCCGAATAAAGAATCACAGCAAACATGACCCAGCGGTTATCCACGGGAGAAAACCCCATATCGGTCATGAGCCAAATAAAACCCAGCACCAAAGCCGCCGCCGCAGGCGACGGCAGACCTTGAAAAAACCGCTTGTCAACCGAGGTGGTATTGACATTGAAACGGGCCAAGCGCAAAGCAGCACACGCACAATAAATGAACGCGGCAAACCAGCCCCAACGCCCCAAGTCTTTCAATGCCCACTCATAAGTGATGAGCGCAGGTGCAGCGCCAAAAGAGACCATATCGGCCAAGGAATCCATTTGGGCACCAAACTCGGTTTGGGTATTGGTCATGCGGGCGACTCGTCCGTCCAAACTGTCCAACACAATTGCGCAAAACACACCGATGGCAGAAGCTTCGAACTGGTTGTTCATCGCCATCACAATGGCGTAAAACCCACCAAACAAAGCCGCGAGCGTGAATAAATTGGGCAGCACATAAATGCCCTTGCGCAAGCGACTTTGCGGTTCTTCGATTGAATCTTCAGTGTGAGGCATGTGAGTGAGCTTAAAGAGTTGCCAACACGGTGGAAGTGGCGCTGACTTTATCGCCAGGAGCCACCAAGGGAACAGCCGTCAAAGGCAAATACACATCCACCCTCGAGCCAAACCGAATAAAGCCATAGCGCTCACCTTTGCTCAAGACATGGGAAGCATCGACATAGCAAAGAATGCGTCGGGCAATAAGGCCGGCCACCTGCACCAGTGTCACCACATGGGCTTGGCCATCAACCACCGCATCAATGACCACGGCATTGCGCTCATTTTCCGAAGAAGCTTTGTCTAAATCCGCATTGACAAACAAGCCAGGAAAATACTGCACACTGCGAACCGTTCCGTTAACACTGGCACGGTTACTGTGGACATTGAACACATTCATGAACACACTGATGAGCAAGGCGTCTCTATCGGCGTAAGGATCTCTGACTTTTTCAACTTTCACAATTCGACCATCGGCAGGGGACAAAACAGCGTTGCTTTGTTCTGGCACCCAACGGGGCGGATCACGAAAAAACTGAATGACAAAAATAAATACCAGATAAAAAAGAATGGTGACAAGCCCAACACCCCAAAGCAGGGTTGCAAACAGGCTCAGCAAAAAAGCCAAGCCTATGAAAGGCCATCCTTCACGCGCCAAAATCGGATGTGGATAGTGGTTCATCAATTGCGGCTTTGGTCAACCAATTTGTTTTTCGCAATCCAAGGCATCATGGCGCGCAGTTGGGCACCCACAACTTCAATGGAATGGTCGGCGGTCAAACGTCTGCGAGCGGTCATGCTGGGGTAGCCGGTGCGGCCTTCCAAAATAAACATCTTGGCGTATTCGCCAGTCTGAATGCGCTTTAAAGCGTTGCGCATGGCGACACGAGATTCTTCGTTAATGACTTCAGGGCCAGTGACGTATTCGCCGTATTCAGCATTGTTGGAAATCGAGTAATTCATGTTCGCAATGCCGCCTTCGTAAATCAGGTCGACGATCAATTTCAATTCATGCAAGCACTCGAAGTAAGCCATTTCAGGGGCATAACCTGCTTCAACCAAAGTCTCATAACCCATCTTGATTAATTCAACTGCGCCACCGCACAACACGGTTTGCTCGCCGAACAAATCTGTTTCGGTTTCTTCACGGAAATTGGTTTCAATGATGCCGGCTTTGCCGCCACCGTTGGCCATGGCATAGCTCAGCGCCAAGTCGCGGGCTTTACCGCTTTTATCTTGATGAATAGCGATGAGATGCGGAACACCGCCGCCTTGGGTGTAGGTCGAGCGCACAGTGTGGCCAGGCGCTTTGGGCGCCACCATCCAGACGTCGAGGTCTGCACGCGGCACCACTTGGTTGTAATGCACATTGAAACCATGGGCAAAAACCAATGAAGCACCTTGCTTGATATGGGGGGCTACGTTGTTGTTGTAAACCTCAGAAATTTGCTCATCGGGCAACAAAATCATGAC
>CANLWQ010000014.1 GCA_947494405.1 Comamonadaceae bacterium
CGACGAGTTCGTGAAGCACAAAATATTGGATGCCATGGGGGACTTGTATTTGCTGGGGCGTCCAATGCTTGCAGCCTACAGTGCTTTTCGTTCTGGCCATGCGTTGAATAACAAATTACTGCGCGAGTTACTCAGCCAACCCCAAGCCTATGAAATCGTCAGCTTTGACGATGAGCGACGCGCCCCGCGCGGACTTGCCCAGCTGGCACCGTCTTGGTAGCAGCAGCGTACAGTTGATGTGCAAGCGCACTGTGACGCGCATGCGCATGCGTGATCGCCAGGCCTAAAGCGTCAGCCGCGTCCGGCCCAGGCAAGCCGGGAAGGTTGAGCAAGCGTTTCACCATTTCCTGCACTTGTGCTTTGGCCGCTTTGCCATGACCCGCAATCGCCTTCTTCATTTGCAAGGCTGTGTACTCTGCCACAAGTAAATCTTGATGAACCAAAGAGCTCAGACATGCGCCGCGGGCTTGTCCTAGCAACAAACTCGCTTGTGGATTCATGTTCACGAAGACAATTTCCACCACAGCCTCTTGCGGTTGGTAGCGCTCAACCACTTCAACAATACCTTTGAAAATCACGCTTAAGCGAGCGGGTAAGTTGTCTCTTGGCAAGTGGGTGGTGGTGATGGTTCCGCTGGCGACATATTGCAATTGATGACCTGTACTGTCGACCACACCGAAGCCAACACATTGCAAACCTGGGTCAATGCCCAGAATACGAACGGCTTGGGTCATGGCAATGTGACCATGGGCATGCGAGCCAAAATAACAGTGGCGCGTTCGTTCAAATAGGGTGAACGGGATAACTTTTCATAGTATTTGGGACGCGGCAACATGACAGCCAGTCGAGCCGCTTGCCAAGCACTCAATTGCGCAACCGAGCGACCGAAATAATGGCGGGAAGCAGCCTCGACGCCAAACACGCCCTCTCCCCATTCAACACTGTTGAGATAAATCTCCAATATGCGTTGCTTGCTCAAGCATTGTTCTAAGACCAGCGTCAAAATCAGTTCTTGGGTTTTGCGAAAAAAAGTTCTTTCACCACTGAGAAAAAGGTTTTTTGCCAGTTGCTGGGTGATGGTTGATCCACCGACCACTTTAGGTGTTTGGTTTTTGACTTGCGCTCTGGCTTGTGCTCGCGCATTTTTGTTCCAAGCACGTTCCAGTGCTTCCCATTGCACGCCGGTGTGCGAAGCAAACACATCATCTTCGGAGGCAATCACAGCGCGTTGAATATGGTTGGGAAATTTGCTCATGGAAACCCAGCGTTGGGACCATTTCAAATCATTGTGTCGGTGGCTGATACCCCAGACCTCAGACCTTTGAAAGGCAGTGGAAGCTGGGTCCACATAGCGCATCATGACAATGCGAGCAATAAAAAAAACTTGCAAACCTACTGCGCACAAACTGAGCAAAATCAACCAGCGAATTCCAGCACTGATAAAAGGGTGGCGGGGAGATTTCAAATTCATTGGCTTTGCAACGTGGTTTGTAAGGTTTTATTGTGGTCAAAACTAAAGCGTGTGACCAAAGCCAGTTGGTCCATTTCACGCCGCATGGCTTCATTGAAAACGCCATAAGGCCCAGCTTCTTTGGCGATTTGCTTGGCACGAAAGTCGAGCAAAGGGTTGCCTGAAGTTTGCGAGATATCTGTGGACAGCACTTGGCCTCGCGAATCAATGGTGATGACCATCACCAAACTGCCATACAACTTTTGTCCTTGGGATTGTGGAAAGTTCAGCGTGCCTCGCTCTTCGATTTTGCGTCTCATCAGGTCGTAGTACTTGGCGTAAGAGACCTCCTGTGTGCTTGGGCTCACGTAGCGCTTTCGCGGGCGGGCATTTTCTTCTTGGATGCGCTGTTCAATTTGCGCAAGCAAATTGAACAGTTGCTGTCGTTGACGCTCAACTGCTGGGTCTAAGTTGTTGCCATGCGAGACATTGAGCTTGGCCAGGGTTTGCTTGGTGCGTGTCAAAAGCTCGGCTTGTTCGCGTTCCTTGTCAGCTAATTTCTGTTGAATTTGGTTGTCAGCTCCACCAGAGCGGGAGGTGGGCGAGTTAATCAAAGGCGATGTGGCTCGCTGGTGGGTGGTCTCGCCACCACCGGCAAGATGGGTTTGAGCCAAGGCTTTGGGTTTGGCTGGGGCTTTTTCGTCGGATGCAGTGTTGACCAAAATCACTTCCAAGCCAGCGTCGCGAACCAATCGGCCAATGGCTTCTGGCGGACTGAGTCGAACAGCCAAAACAGCGGCATGCACGGTTAAAGAAATTCCCAAAGCCAAGGGCAGCAGTTTGTCGGCAGGAATTTTGATGGCAAGCATGTGCATAGCGCTCAAAAGTTGTGATCCTCAAGTGCCGGCAGGGGCGGCAGAGACTTCATCTGCATCATCCAAGTTAACTGCAATGGTCAGTGTGCCAGTGGATATGTCTTCCTCATCATCCACTTGTGCGGTTTCTTGCAATTCCAAAAGGGACTCGATAAATTGTGCGCGAATATCCAGAGCGATCAAATCCATATCACCCAGACGAACCCGTACACGACTGCCTCTGTCAAGTGCTGGTGCCCCCATCACCGAAAAAACCAGCGGCAAATGGTCTGCGCGTGCCAACGGTGGCTCACCCGGAAATGATTTGATGACAGTGGCTTGCAGTTCGCTGAGGCCATGTTGCTGCAAATATTGCAAAGTCCAAAACCGCTCCATGCTGGCTTGCTGGGTGTTGTAAGCGCTGTAAGCAGATTCAAATGCATTGATGATGCCAAACAGTTCCGCATCTTTGGGCTTAAATGGGGCCGCCAAAGCGGCCGTGGCCCCATGGCGCACACAGGCTATCAACTGCCATTGGTTGACCAAGTCGGTGTAGCGTCGCAAGGGTGAGGTGCTCCACGCATAGCTGGGCACGCCTATGCCCGCATGCGGCAAGGCCTTGGTGCCCATGCGTACTTTGATGCCAGGCGATAAGGATGCTTGGCTGCGGTAGATGGCCGGAACGCCCAAACTGGCCATCCACTGCCCCCAAGTGGTGTTAGCCAGAATCATCGCTTCTGCCACGATCAGGTCGAGTGGCGCGCCACGTTGGCGAACACTGATGAGGACTTTTTCGTCGCCCTGAGGGCCATCTTCAGTCACACCCTCAAGGCGGAAGTTGTAATCAGGGCGGTTAAAGGTTTCGGGCTTGCCACGCACAATTTCACGCTCGGCCTTCAAATGCTTGGCAAGGCGAAACAGAAAAGCCAATTCCGCATGCGGCATGGCGACTTCTGGGGTGGCTTGGGGCTCAAGAGCCTCATGGCTTAGCCAGCTTTCTGTGACCACCGTATCGAGTTGATCGTGGCGCATATTGGCAACGATGGGCACTTGCTCTAGAAGAGTTTGACTTGCCAGCACAGACATGGTTTGTGCATCAAAACTGACATACAAAGACAAGGCGGGACAGGCGCGGCCCTCTTGCAAGGTATAGGTTTTCACCACGCTATTGGGCAGCATGGTGATTTTGTGACCGGGCATATAGACCGTGGATAAACGCGCGCGCCCACACACATCAATGGGGTCTGCGGGCTTGAGCGCCAAAGCTGGGGCGGCGATGTGAATGCCAACAGTGATGCAATGGGTGCCTAAGCCTTGTACCGATAAGGCATCATCAATTTCGGTGGTTTGCGAGTCGTCGATGGAATAGGCGCGCACATCTGCCAAGGGCAAATCAGTTTGTATGGGCGGCGCCAGCAATGCGGGAAAGGCTGTGCCTTTGGGAAAATGCTCGAACAAAAAACGCTGCCAATGAAAGTCATAAGGCGAGCGAATGGCGCCGGCTTTTTGCAGCAAAACCAAAGGTGCGGTTTGGCTTTCACGCGAGGCTTCAACCACCGCCTTGTATTCGGGCGCGTTTTTATCGGGTTTGAAAAGGATTTTGAAGAGCTGGGTCTGGACTTCGGCAGGGCACTGGCGCTGAATCAATTGCTGGGCCCAATCAGAAATTTGCAGTTGAATATGCTTTTTCTTCTCAATCGCCAACAGAGCTTGCTGCACAATTTCTGCCGAGGCTTTGCGAAAGCGACCTTTGCCGGCGCGACGGAAATAGTGAGGTGCTTCAAACAGGCAAAGCAAAGCGCCCAGTTGTTGGCTGGGGCTGGCGTCTTTGGAGAAATAGTCGCGGGCCAAGTCGGCAAAGCCAAATTCTTCATCCGGGGCAAATTCCCAGGCCATTTCGACTTCCATGGCGCGGGCTATTTCTTGACCAGCCAGCATGAACTCCGCAGGCGTGGGCTTGTCAAACTTCATCAACAATTGCGCGGCTTTAACTTTGACTCGCTTGCCGCTGTCGAGTTCGATTTGTGCCGACGCCTCAGCCTCAGACAGAACCCGCCCTGTTTGGAATTTCCCGCCTTCTTCATAAAGTGCATACATAAGTGCAGATTCTCCCATGGCGCTCCGATAAACTTTGGCCATGGGAACTCAAATTGGTAAATACAGCGTATTTCAGCGCATCACCCCGCTGGTCACTGGTTTTGACACTGTGCTGGGGGTAGCAGTCTTGCTATTGGCTGTTATCGGCTTGCTGACTATTTTTTCAGCAGGCTATGGTGAGGGACAGCGTTTTGTTGACCATGGTCGCAATATGTTGATTGCTTGCTTCATTATGTTTGTGGTGGCGCAAATACCGCCCCAACGCATGATGGCTTTGGCTGTGCCCATTTACACCGTGGGTTTGGCGCTGCTGGTGGCAGTGGCTTTGTTTGGTTTGACCAAAAAAGGGGCGCAGCGCTGGCTGAATATAGGTATCGTCATTCAACCCAGTGAAATCATGAAAATTGGTATGCCACTGATGCTTGCCTGGTGGTTTCAAAAACGTGAAGGCCAGTTAAGGGCGCTGGACTTTTTTGTTGCAGGCTTGATCTTGTTTTTTCCTGTGGCCTTGATTATCAAGCAGCCCGATTTGGGCACTGCCATCTTGGTGATGGCCGCAGGTTTGTATGTTATTTTTTTTGCTGGCTTGAGTTGGTGGTTCATCATCCCACCCATCATTTTGGGGCTGGTGTCAGTTATTTTGCTGGTGGTGTTTGAGCCAAGTTTGTGCGTCCCAGGCGCGGACTGGCCCTTTTTTCGGGATTACCAGCAGCAGCGGGTCTGCACCTTGCTCGACCCGGGGCGAGACCCCTTGGGTAAGGGGTTTCACACCATCCAAGGCATGATTGCCATTGGTTCGGGTGGTTTTTGGGGCAAGGGTTTGATGCAAGGTACCCAAGCCCAACTGGATTTCATACCTGAGCGAACCACCGATTTCGTATTTGCCGCTTATGCCGAAGAATTTGGTTTGCTGGGAAATATGCTGCTCATAGGCAGTTTTTTGGTCTTGGTGTTTCGCGGTTTGTCGATTGCTTTGGAAGGACCGACATTGTTTGCCCGGTTGTTGGCGGGCAGCGTGACCCTGATTTTTTTCACCTATGCCTTTGTCAACATGGGCATGGTGAGCGGTCTGCTGCCGGTGGTGGGTGTGCCGTTGCCATTCATCAGTTACGGCGGCACAGCCATGGTGACACTGGGTTTTGGCATAGGTATTTTGTTGTCAATTGCCAAAGCCAAGCAGCTGGTGCAGTCTTAGCCGCGCCTCAACCCGCGGCCCAAAGGGTTGTTGGTCGACTCCTACAATAGCGTCATGATTTCACGCGAACCCACCCTCGAGCGATTGACCATCGCGCAAAACCTGCTCCTCACCCCTTATGGTTTGGATGAATCCCATCTCACCCAAGCCTTGTCGGCCATTCGCGCCCACAAGGTCGATGATGCCGACTTGTATTTCCAATACACCCGTTCTGAAGGCTGGAGTTTGGAAGAAGGCATTGTCAAAACCGGCTCTTTCAGCATTGACCAAGGCGTGGGCGTGCGGGCAGTGAGTGGCGAGAAAACCGCTTTCGCTTACTCAGACGATATTTCCATGGCCTCCTTGATGGACGCCGCGCATACGGTGCGCAGCATTGCAACGGCTGGCTTGAGCGCTAGCACCAAGGTGCCCGCCCGTGTGATTGCGCCCAGCCGTTCGCTTTACATGGGGGTGGACCCCATAGGCAGTTTGGACAGCACCGCCAAAGTTAAGCTGCTTGAGCGCTTAGAACAACAAGCCCGAGCCAAAGACCCGCGTGTGGTGCAAGTCATGGCTGGTTTGGCCAGCGAGTACGACGTTGTCATGGTGGCCCGCGCAGACGGCACCTTGGCCGCGGATGTGCGGCCCTTGGTGCGACTGTCTTTATCGGTCATCGTCGAGCAAAACGGTCGCCGCGAAAGCGGCTCGGCCGGCGGTGGTGGTCGCTTTGGTTTGGCCCATTTTGACGCTGAGTGTCTCACCGGCTATGTAGAAGAAGCCGTGGGTTCAGCCCTCACCAATTTAGAGGCGCGACCTGCGCCCGCAGGTGAAATGACTGTGGTGCTGGGCTCGGGATGGCCTGGCATTTTGTTGCACGAGGCGATTGGCCACGGCTTAGAAGGCGACTTCAACCGCAAGGGTTCAAGCGCCTTCAGCGGCAAGATGGGCAAGCGCGTAGCGGCCAAAGGCGTCACCGTGTTGGACGACGGCACTATTGCAGATAGGCGCGGCTCGCTTAATGTGGACGATGAAGGCCACGCCAGCCAGAAAAACATGCTGATTGAAGACGGTATTTTGGTCGGTTACATACAAGACAGCATGAATGCCCGCTTGATGGGCGTGGCCCCCACAGGCAACGGCCGGCGCGAAAGCTATGCCCATGTGCCCATGCCGCGCATGACCAATACGTATATGTTGGGCGGCGACAAGCACCCCGAGGAAATCGTTGCCAGCATCAAAAAGGGTTTGTACGCCACCAACTTTGGCGGCGGACAAGTCGACATCACCTCCGGTAAATTTGTGTTTTCTGCCAGCCAAGCTTTTTGGGTGGAAAACGGCAAGATTCAATACCCCGTCAAGGGCGCGACCTTGGTGGGCAACGGCCCCGACGCACTCACCCGCGTCAGCATGATTGGCAACGATATGGCTTTAGATCCAGGTGTGGGCACCTGCGGCAAAGAAGGCCAAAGTGTGCCGGTGGGTGTGGGACAACCCACCTTGCGAATTGATGGACTGACGGTGGGCGGCACGGCCTAACGCCCGCTCACAGGCCCTGAAAACGCCTGTGCTACATTACTTCCTATGGCTTCATTGCATTTTTACTTTGCTTATTTTTTCTTCTCACGCTGCACCGGCGGTCGAGAGGTCTAAACGCAAAACATGCGCTGAACCCCACGAACCAACCGCCGGCCTCCGGCGGTTTTTTTTTGCCCTGCCCCATTCGCCACAGATTTGAAACGTTTCCAAGGAGCTTCCATGAAAACCCCCAAGCATGATGCTTATGCGCCTATCAACGACCAAACCAGCCAAACCGATAACCAACGCATCAAGGACATCACCGTGCTGCCGCCTCCCGAACACCTTATCCGCTTTTTCCCGATTGCCGGCACCGCAGTTGAAACCCTGATCGCTAAAACCCGCCAGCGCATCCACAAAATCATGTCGGGCAAAGATGACCGCTTGCTGGTGGTGATGGGCCCTTGCTCCATCCATGATCCAGCCGCTGCTTTGGACTACGCCCGCCGCTTAAAGGTTGAGCGCGAAAAATATGCTGACACCTTGGAAATTGTGATGCGGGTGTATTTTGAAAAACCACGCACCACCGTGGGTTGGAAGGGTTTGATCAACGACCCCTACCTTGATGAGAGCTTTCGCATCGACGAGGGCTTGCGAATTGCGCGCCAGTTGCTCATCGAAATCAACCGCGCGGGTGTGCCGGCTGGCAGCGAATTTTTGGATGTGATCTCCCCGCAATACATTGGCGACTTGATCAGCTGGGGCGCAATTGGTGCGCGCACCACCGAGAGCCAGGTGCACCGCGAACTTGCGTCGGGCTTGTCGGCACCGATCGGTTTTAAAAATGGCACCGACGGCAATATCAAAATCGCAACCGACGCCATTCAGGCTGCGGCGCGCGGCCACCACTTTTTATCGGTACATAAAAACGGCCAAGTGGCGATTGTGCAAACCGAGGGCAACCCAGATTGCCACGTGATTTTGCGCGGCGGCAAAGCGCCCAATTACGACGCCGCCAGTGTGGCCGCTGCCTGCAAAGAACTTGAAGCTGCAAAGTTACCCGCCAGCCTGATGGTGGACTGCAGCCATGCCAACAGCAGCAAACAGCATGAGCGTCAGTTGGTGGTGGCCCAAGACATTGCGCAGCAGTTAGCCAGTGGCTCGCACAGCGTGTTTGGCGTGATGGTGGAGAGCCACCTCAAAGCCGGCGCACAAAAATTCACCCCTGGCAAAGACAAAGTCGAGGACTTGGCCTATGGCCAAAGCATCACTGACGCTTGCTTGTCATGGGATGACTCCCTGGAAACCCTCAAGGTGCTGGACGAGGGAATCAAGGCGCGGCGCAAATCGAAAAAATAAATGCTTTGACGGGTGCTGCTGTCAGGTTTTCAGGGCCTGCAGCAACTTGTCATGCACCCCGCCAAATCCGCCATTGCTCATGCACAGCAGATGGTCGCCAGGGCGTGCGGCCGCAACGACCAGGGCTACCAGGCTATCGATGTCACCAGCTGTGTGTGCACGCTTACCCATTGCAGACAAAGCCTGGGCGGCGTCCCAATCCAAGCCCGCCGTGTGGCAAAACGCCATGTCGGCTTGCTCCAAACTCCAAGGCAGTTGCGACTTCATCTGACCCAATTTCATGGTGTTGCTGCGCGGTTCAAACACCGCCAAGATGCGAGCTGTGCCCACTTGGCGGCGCAGGCCGTCTAAAGTGGTGCGAATGGCGGTAGGGTGATGCGCAAAATCGTCGTAAACGGTGATGGCTTGCGCACCTGTGCCCACTGTGCCGCGCACTTCCATGCGACGGCGCACATTCTCAAAAGTGGACAAAGCTTGGCAAGCATCAGAAACCGCCACACCCACATGGTCAGCCGCGATGACGGCGGCCAAGGCGTTCATTTGGTTGTGCACACCGCCCAAACTCCATTGCACCCGACCTTTCACTTTGCCCTGGTGCAAGACCTCAAAATCTGAGGGTTCGCCGCGCAACTGCCATGCGGCATGGTGCGAAGCGCCAAAAAGCGCCACTTCGCTCCAGTGGCCCATGGCCAGTACCCTGTGCAAACTGTCTTGCTCGGCATTCACCACCAAACGACCGCTGGCAGGCACGGTGCGCACCAAGTGGTGGAACTGGCGTTCGATGGCGGCCAAGTCGGGAAAGATGTCGGCATGGTCAAACTCCAAGTTGTTCAAGACGGCGGTACGGGGCCGGTAATGCACAAATTTGCTGCGCTTGTCAAAAAAAGCGGTGTCGTATTCGTCGGCTTCGATGACAAACAGCGGCCGGCTTTGCCCTTGGGCCACAGCACCCAACCGAGCCGACACGCCAAAGTTGAGCGGCACCCCGCCAATCAAGAACCCCGGCGTGAGGCCAGCGTGCTCAAGCACCCAGCTGAGCATGGCGGTGGTGGTGGTTTTGCCATGCGTGCCAGCAACAGCCAGCACATGGCGGGGCTGCGCCGGCGCATGCAGCACATGGTCGCTCAGCCATTGCGGGCCGCTGGTGTAGGGTAAGCCGGCTTCCAAAATCGCTTCCATCAGTGGGTAGCGTGGTGTGCCGTCGGCCAAGCGGGCGCGTGAGACCACATTGCCCACCACAAACATATCGGGTTTCAATGCCAGTTGATCAGCGCTATAGCCCTCAATCAGCTCGATGCCCAAAGCGCGGAGTTGGTCGCTCATGGGAGGGTAGACGCCTGTGTCGCAGCCGGTGACGCGGTGGCCAGCTTCGCGGGCGAGGGCAGCCAAGCCGCCCATGAAGGTGCCGCAGATACCTAATATATGAATATGCATGAAGTATTGTAAAAGTCCGTTAAAAGGCACAATGGAACACCATGCACCCCACCAGTCAAGAAGAAATCGCTGCCACCGCTGCTCGCCTGATTGTTGAAGAAGGCTTGGAGTACGGGCCTGCCAAACGCCGCGCTGTTCGGGAATTGGGCTTGAATGCCCGCAGTGCCTTGCCCAGCAACGAATTGATCGAGGAGGCTGTGGTCGAGTATGTGGCTATTTTTTGCGCGGATACCCAGCCGCAGGAACTCGCTGCCTTGCGTGCTTTGGCCTTGCTGTGGATGCAGCGCGTGCCCGAATTTCGCCCACACTTAAGCGGCGCGGTTTGGCGAGGTACCGCCACACGCTTGTCCGATATTTATATTCAGTTGTTTTGTGACGATTCCAAGTCAGCTGAACTCCGGCTGATTGACCAAGGCGTTCGCTACGAGGTGAGTTCCGTCAATGGCTTCAAGGGGGAGACGGTGGATGCTTTGAGCGTGAGAAGTCGTAGCGATGTATTAAATGAAGAAATAGGTGTGCATTTCATGGTTTATGACTATGACGATGTGCGCGGCGCTTTGCAGCCTGACGACAAAGGTCGGGCTTGGCGTGGCAACACCGAGGCAGTGCGCCGCTTGGTAGACTCTGCTGATGCAAGAATCCCAACCTGATTCCCCAAGGCGCAGTTCGCGCCGACTGCTGCTAGGTACAGCGGTTGTGGCCGCACTCGCTGGCTCACTGGTCAACTGGTCCCGATTGCGCCCTCGCACCCTGGATCCCGAAGCAACCCAAGCTTTATGGCGTGCAGAGTTTGACCAAGCGGATGACCAAGTATTGCGCTTGGCCGACTTCCAAGGCAAGCCTTTGGTACTGAATTTTTGGGCCACATGGTGCACCCCTTGTGTTGAAGAAATGCCTTTATTAAATGCCTTCTTTCAAGAAAATCAGTCTAAAAGTTGGCAAGTTGTCGGATTAGCGATTGACCAACCCAGCGCTGTTAAGCGGTTTTTAAAGCAATATCCCGTCAGCTACCCCATAGGAATGGCGGGTTTGGGCGGGACCGAGTTGCTCAAAAAACTGGGTAATCCTGAGGGCTCTTTGCCTTTTACATTGGTTTTGAATGCCAGAGGTGACTTGGTGGCACAAAAATTAGGAATACTATCTAGCCAAGAGATGACTGAATGGTTGTAAATTAGGCTTCGAATTGGGTTGGCCGTTATCTTTACAATGGCTAAACTTTAACCACTGTTAAATACAGAAGGCTACAAAATCCATGGACTTAAGAAAACTTAAAACATTAATCGACTTGGTGTCCGAATCCAATGTGTCTGAATTAGAAATCACCGAGCCCGAGGGTAAGGTTCGTATTGTCAAGGGTCCCGTCGGTGCGCCCGTGGTGGCGCAAGCCTCAGCTGTCGCGCCTGCACCCTTGGCAGCAGCTGCACCTCTTCCCGTGGCACCCGTCGTTTTGACACAAGCCGAACAAGCTGCGACTACAGGCCATGTGGTCAAGTCACCCATGGTGGGTACTTATTACGCATCCGCCAGCCCAGAAGCCAAGCCCTTTGTGCAGGTCGGCAGCGTGGTCAAAGAGGGCGAAACCATCTGCATCATTGAAGCCATGAAGATTTTGAATGAAATCGAGGCAGACAAAAGCGGCACCATCACACGTATCGTGGTGGACAACGGCCAAGCGGTGGAATATGGCCAGCCCCTTTTCCATATCGAGTGACGACAGCGCATGTTTAAAAAAATCTTGATTGCCAATCGGGGCGAAATCGCCTTGCGAATTCAACGTGCTTGCCGAGAACTGGGTGTGGAAGCGGTGGTGGTGTATTCCGAAGCCGATCGTGAAGCCAAATACGTCAAATTGGCCGAGGAAGCAGTCTGTATTGGCCCAGCCTCTTCTACCCTCAGCTACCTGAATATGCCGGCCATTATTTCCGCGGCCGAGGTCACTGACGCCGAGGCGATTCACCCTGGCTATGGTTTTTTAAGTGAAAACGCCGACTTCGCCGAACGCGTAGAGAAAAGTGGCTTCACCTTCATTGGCCCCACGCCTGAGTCCATACGCACGATGGGTGACAAGGTGTCGGCCAAACAGGCCATGATCAAAGCTGGCGTGCCGTGCGTGCCGGGCTCAGAAGGCGAGTTGCCAGATGACCCTGCCCAGCTGCGTCGCATCGCCAAAGCGGTTGGCTATCCGGTCATCGTTAAAGCCGCTGGCGGCGGCGGCGGTCGAGGTATGCGGGTGGTGCACAACGAGGCGGCACTTATCCATGCGGTGCAAACCACCAAGGCTGAAGCCGGTGCTGCTTTTGGTAATCCTGCTGTCTACCTCGAGAAGTATTTACAAAACCCAAGGCATATCGAAATTCAAATCTTGGCCGATAACTTTCGCAATGCTGTGTATTTGGGCGAACGTGACTGCTCGATGCAGCGGCGTCACCAGAAGGTGATCGAGGAGGCGCCCGCACCTGGCATTGCCCGTAAATTGATCGATCGCATTGGTGAGCGTTGTGTAGCAGCTTGCAAAAAAATGGGTTATCGCGGCGCCGGTACCTTCGAGTTCTTGTATGAAAACGGCGAGTTTTATTTCATTGAAATGAATACCCGTGTGCAGGTTGAGCATCCTGTGACCGAATTCATCACCGGCATTGATATTGTTAAAACCCAGATCATGACGGCCGCCGGACAAAAGCTGCCCTTCACCCAGCGGCAAGTGGTGATCAAAGGCCATGCGATTGAGTGCCGCGTCAATGCGGAAGACCCTTTCAAGTTCACCCCTTCGCCTGGGCGCATCACCATGTGGCACCCACCCGGTGGGCCTGGTGTCAGGGTCGACTCCCACATCTACACCAACTACTACGTGCCGCCTTATTACGACTCCATGATCGGCAAAATCATTGTGCACGGAGACAGCCGCGAACATGCCTTGGCGCGCATGCGTACGGCCCTTGGTGAGACCGTGGTGGAAGGCATACAAACCAATATTCCTTTGCACCGCGAACTGATGATGGACCCGGGATTCATTGCAGGCAGTACAAATATTCATTATTTAGAAGAGTGGTTGGCTGTGAGAGTGTCGGTTATCTGATGTTTGAATTGAGTTTGCTGTGTTCGCAAGACCAAGTTGAGACACTGAGTGATGCTTTGATGGCCTTGGACGCTTTGAGCGTTTCGGTGGAAGACGCCGATGCCCACACCGACCAAGAGCAGGCCTTGTTTGGCGAGCCAGGCATGCCAGCGCCCGCCCAAGCTTGGTTGCGTTCACAGATGATTGCTTTGTTTGCCGATCAGGCCTTGGCCGAGCACGCAGCCCGCATCTTGAAGTTGCAAGACTTCTTCGACAACGCAAGCGTGCTTCGCATTGCTGAAGTGCCGCCCCAAGATTGGGTTCGATTAACGCAGTCGCAGTTTGAACCGGTTGAAATCACGCCAGATTTGTGGGTGGTGCCGTCTTGGCATGAAGCACCCGCCCAAGCGCGTCAGGTGATTCGTCTCGACCCCGGGCTGGCATTTGGTACGGGCACACATCCCACCACGCGCATGTGCTTGCGCTGGATTGCGCTTCATCTGCAAAAGGGCTGCCGTGTTTTGGATTACGGCTGTGGTTCGGGCATATTGGCCATAGGTGCTGCCTTGTGTGGTGCTGATGTGGTCGACGCGGTTGATATCGACGCTGATGCGGTGAGCGCTGCCCAAGCCAATGCCGTGGCCAATCAGGTCAGCATCAACACCGGCTTGCCAGATTTGGCGCAAGGGCATTACGGTTTGGTGGTCGCCAATATTTTGGCTGCTCCTTTGAAAGTGCTGGCGCCTCTCTTGTGTGCGCATGTCGCACAAGGGGGTCACTTGCTGTTAGCAGGTATTTTGAGTCGACAGATTGAAGAAATTCAACACGCATATGCCCCCTTTCTTCAGCTTCAAGTTGCTGATACACAGGATGGCTGGGTCTTGATGACTGCCTAAAATCGGCAATATGTCGATAGTTACCCTTTGTCCTCAATGTAAAACCGCTTTTGCGATTCAAGCTGAGCATTACAGCGCAGCCGATGCTTGGGTGCATTGTGGTCGCTGCGCCCATGTGTTTGAGGTCGATCAGCATTTGTTTGAAATCGATCCACCGCAACAAGAAGTTCAAGCGCCGGCAGACGATGTGTCCGTATTTCCTGCCACTCTCGCTCGCGATTCAGCCACCCATCCCTTGTCCTCTCCTGTTGCGCTGCCCGCTCGCGAGCCCAGTGCTTTTGTACCGCTTGCCGTCAGCGTTGTTGCGGTTGTGCTGTTGGGTTTTCAAATCATGCTTTTTCACCGCGACAAATTGGTGGCAATGAACCTCAGTGTGTCCCCCATCTTCACGGCTGTTTGCCAAACTGTGGGCTGCCGCGTGAACTGGCCAAAAGAAAACGATAAGGTAGCCATAGACAGCAGCCATTTCAAACAACTTGGCGAAGACACTTTCTCATTCACCTTGTCAGTTAAAAACCAAGCGCCTTATTTTTTGGCCATGCCGGCGCTTGAGTTAACGCTGACCAATGATGAACAAGGCGACGTCGTTCGCAAGGTTTGGCTGGCATCAGAGGTTGGCCTGCCCGATATGCTCAAACCCATGCGCTCGCAAACAGTCGAAATGGTCTTCGCCGTGGACGGACCTTGGGCGGGCAAAATCAACGGTTACCGCGCATTGCTTTTTTACCCTTAACGCAGATAGGATTTTTCATGGCAGTACTGATTTGTGGTTCTTTGGCTTTTGACACCATCATGCATTTTGAGGGCCGCTTCAAAGAGCAAATTTTGCCTGAGCAGCTTCATATTTTGAACGTCTCTTTTCTGGTGCCGCGCCTGCAGCGCGATTTTGGAGGGTGTGCAGGCAATATCGCTTACAGCATGAAGCTCTTAGGCGCACAACCTCTTCCTATGGCGACTTTGGGCAATGATGGTGAAAGTTATTTGCAGCGCCTAAAAGAATTGGGCATATCCACCACCTATATCAAGACCATTGAAGACACCTACACTGCTCAAGCCATGATCATGACCGATTTGGATAACAACCAAATCACGGCTTTTCATCCCGGCGCCATGATGCAGGCGCACGAATTGCACATCCAAAAACATCCCGATATCCGTTTGGGCATCATCTCGCCCGATGGGCGAGACGCCATGCTTTTGCATGCACAAGAGATGGCTGATGCAGGCATACCTTTTGTGTTTGATCCCGGCCAAGGGTTACCCATGTTTGATGGCCAAGAACTTCGCCACTTTATTGAGCTGGCAACTTGGGTCACCGTCAATGACTATGAAGGGAAAATGTTAAGTGACCGCACGGGTTGGAGTTCAGCTGAAATTTCCGCTCATGTCAAAGGATTGGTAGTGACTTTAGGCGCTCACGGCTGTGAGGTATGGGAGCAGGGTCAAAAGCACATGGTCGATCCTGTTAAAGCGCAAGCGGTTGTAGATCCCACTGGGTGTGGAGACGCTTGGCGAGGCGCCATGCTTCATGGATTGGAGCAAGGTTGGGATTTGGTCAAATGTGCTGAATTAGGCAACCGCATAGGTTCCATCAAAATAGCCAGTCGCGGACCGCAAAATTACCAACTGACATAAAAAAACCCGGTGCA
>CANLWQ010000015.1 GCA_947494405.1 Comamonadaceae bacterium
CTTCACGCCTGCGGCCAAGGCCGAGGTGGGCGAGCACGACGAAAACATTTCTTTCGAGCAAACCGTGGCCATGATAGGCGTAGACTTGGCTGAGCGCATACGCAGCATCAGCATCGCTTTGTATGAGGCGGCTTACGACATCGCCGCGGCCAAGGGCATCATCATTGCTGACACCAAATTCGAGTTTGGCTTAAGCCCCGAGGGCACCTTGGTGCTGATGGACGAGGTGCTCACGCCCGACTCATCCCGCTACTGGCCCGCCGATGCTTACCGCGAAGGCGTCAACCCGCCCAGCTTTGACAAGCAGTATTTGCGCGACTGGCTGGACGCGGCACAAGTGGATGGCGCGCCTTGGAACAAACAAGCACCAGCGCCTAGCCTGCCTCCGGAAGTGATTTCGCTCAGTGCCGATAAATACCAAGAGGCGTGGGCGAGGTTGCGCGACTGAGACTGTGATTGCGCCTCAGTACGTGCCGAAGCGGTCATGGTGTTGCTAAGCAGGTTTCAGCGCTGTTACTTCAATTTCAATTTTCATGCGCGGGTCCAGCAAACCTGCGGTGATCACCATGGCAGCGGGTTTGGCTTTGCCAAAATGCTTGCGCAGCAATGGCCAACAAGCTTCAAAATCATTGCCATTGGGCAACACATAGTTCACCCGCACCACATCGTCTAAGGTGCAACCAGCTTGCGCCAAAGCCTTGGCGATGTTTTGCAAACACTGCTCGGTCTGCGTCGCCACATCGTCAGAAATGGTCATGGTGGTGTAGTCAAAGCCGGTAGTGCCAGACACAAACACCCAGTCTCCCGCCACGACTGCGCGTGAGTAGCCTATTTGCTCTTCAAAGGTGGAACCTGAAGTGATCCACTGGCGTTTCATGGCTTCTCCCGTATTGAAAAAGTGATTTCATCACAACTTGCACATCATGGTTTTTGATAATTTTTTCTTCAACGCCGTATGATGTGTCAACTCTTACACAGGGAGGCACACATGGCTACAAATCTTGCATTAGACCCCGAACTTCTAGATAAAGTGGTCGCCGTCAGCGGTGAGTCCACCAAGAAGGCCGCAGTGACCTTGGCGCTCAAAGAATTCATCGCCCGGCGTGAGCAAAAAGACTTATCAACCTTGTTCGGCAAGCTGGAATGGGATGCCACTTATGACTACAAAGCTGAGCGCTCCAGATCATGACGCTGTTGGTGGACACCAGTGTTTGGTCCTTGGCGCTTCGTCGAGATGTCGTAGTAGCCACCAAGGAGGTTGTTGCACTGCGTGAGGCGATTGAAGGTTCTGACGCGGTGGTGACAACGGGCTTGGTATTGCAAGAGTTGTTGCAAGGTTTTAATGGCCCCAATGACAGACAAGCCATCATTGATCGCTTCGGCGCGTTGCCCCTGATTCAACCAGACCGCCAAGACCATGTAGCCGCCGCCGAGGTGCGAAATGCTTGCCGCCGGTCGGGCGTGCAAATTGGCACCATAGACGCATTACTTATTCAACTTTGTGGCCGATATGACTTAACCCTGCTGTCGGCTGACAAGGATTTTTTAAATGCCTCTCGATTGGTGCCCTTCAAACTGTGGGCAAGTAAATGAGTACGACTAGTTCAAAGCCATGCTCAAGCGGCGGCGGTACTTAGACACCAGCTCGGCCTGCGGGTCTTCGAGCGCTGCCGTCTTGCCGGTGAGCTCTATGCCGCCGGCAGACTTGCCAGGCACGGGCTGCTCGCCTTTGGCTTTAGGCGGGGTGAGCAACTCCAAAATAGCCACGATGTTTTTGCGCGCGGCTTCTTCACTCCACGCTTTGTCGCGCATCACGATTTCCAACAACTCATCCATGGCCGCGGTCCACTCGGCAGCGGCCATCAGCAAACGGGCTTTGGCCATGCGGGTGTCGAAGTCGCGTTTGTTCTTTTCAATCAAATCATCAAACTGCTGCAGGGTCCAGTGCGCACGCTCGTCGGTGGTGGCGAAATGCAAAGCTTCCCACCAGTGGCGCAAAGCGTCGAAGCGCAGTTGCAGCGGAATTTGCGCCAAAGCGGGGGCGAGTGCAGATTGGGCTTGCTCAAGTTCGCCCATGGCCATGAGCAATTTCACATAATCAAAACGCGCATCATCGTTGGCGGGGTTGATGGCCAAAGCCTCTTGCAGCTTGGCCAAGGCCGAGCCAGTGTCGCCCTGCGCCAGCAAAGCTTCGGCTTCGCTCAAATCTTCTTGGGCGATCAACTCACCCTCGCTTGGCAGGTGCTTGTCTAAAAACTCGCGCAGCTTGCCCTCGGGCAATGCGCCCATGAAACCATCGGCGGGCTTGCCGCCCACCATCAACACACAGGTAGGGATGCTGCGAATACCAAAGGCTTGGGAGAGCGGTTGTTCGTCGTCAGAGTTGATCTTCACCAGCTTGAAGCGCCCCGCGTATTCCACCTCCAGCTTTTCCAAAACCGGCCCCAGCGACTTGCATGGCCCGCACCACGGGGCCCAAAAATCCACCAGCACAGGTACTTGGTTGGAAGCGGCGATCACTTCATCTTCAAAATTGGCAACGGTCACATCTATCATGGGGCAGTGTTCCAGGGGAATAAAATCTATTTTCTCTTAACCGCAAGCTTACCCGCAGTTCACTGCTTTTTTTATGAACCCAATTCTTGTCGGTGTGGTCATGGGCTCGAGCTCTGACTGGGACACCATGCAGCATGCCACGCAAATTTTGCACGACTTTGGCGTGGGCTTTGAGGCGCAAGTCCTCTCCGCCCACCGCATGCCCGACGATATGTTTGCTTATGCCGAGGGCGCCCATGCGCGGGGCTTGCGCGCCATCATCGCCGGCGCGGGCGGCGCGGCGCATCTGCCAGGCATGTTGGCGGCCAAAACCACGGTGCCGGTGTTGGGCGTGCCGGTTGCCAGCCAACATTTGCAAGGCGTGGATTCGCTGCACAGCATGGTGCAAATGCCCAAGGGCATACCGGTGGCCACCTTCGCCATTGGCGCTGCAGGGGCTGCCAATGCAGCTTTGTTTGCGGTGGCCATGCTGGCGCAAGATAACCCCGTTTTGCAAACGGCTCTGCAAGCCTTTCGTCACAAACAAACCGAAGCTGCTCGCGCCATGCGCCTGCCCCCTACAGCGTGAAGCCTTTATTGCCTGGGTCCACCTTGGGCGTTTTGGGTGGCGGTCAATTGGGTCGCATGTGGAGCCACGCCGCCCAGGCCTTGGGCTTTCGCACCGCGGTGCTAGACCCCGACCCCAACAGCCCGGCTGGCTTGGTCAGCCATGTGCATATTTGCGCCGACTATGTGGACGCGACTGCATTGGCGCATATGGCCCGCCAATGCCAAGCCATCACCACCGAATTTGAAAACGTGCCTGCCGAGGCTTTGCGCCAACTTGGCGTGAGTCTGCCTTGTGCACCCAGTGCAGAGCCGGTGTCTGTGGCGCAAGACCGCGCCCGAGAAAAGTCCCACTTCGTGGCCTGCGGCGTGCCGGTTGCACCACACGCTGTGTTGCACAGCCTAGAAGACGTACAGCAGGTGAATAGCCATCTGCTGCCTGGCATTTTGAAAACCACCCGCTTGGGCTATGACGGCAAAGGGCAAGTGCGGGTAACGTCAATGGCTGACTTACCTGCTGCTTGGCAGCAGCTTCAACTGGCTGGCCCTGCGGTCTGTATTTTGGAAAAACGTTTGCCATTGGCCGCTGAATGCTCGGTGGTGCTGGCACGTGGCTTTGACGGACAGATGGTGCATTTACCCCTGCAAGTGAACATACACCGCGAGGGCATTTTGGCGGTCACCGAAGTGTTTGAGCATGCCTTGCCTGCTGCCACCGAGCAACAGGCTTTGCATGCAGCCTATGAGGTGGCGCGCGGCTTGAACTATGTGGGCGTGTTGTGTGTGGAGTTTTTCTTGCTGCAAGACGGCGCGGACCGCGATGCCTTAGGCCCTTTGGTGGTCAACGAAATTGCACCCCGCCCCCACAACAGCGGGCACCACAGCATAGACAGTTGCGATGTGTCGCAGTTCGAGTTGCAAGTGCGTTGCATGGCGGGTTTGCCTTTGGTGCAACCGCGTTTGCACAGCGCCAGCGTCATGCTGAATTTGCTGGGCGATTTGTGGCTGATGCATGGCGCACAGCCCATAGAGCCGCCGTGGCAAAAGGTGTTGGCGTTGCCCGGCGCACATTTGCATTTGTATGGCAAAACCGAGGCCCGTAAGGGTCGCAAGATGGGGCATATCACCCTCACCGCAGCCACATCCGAGGCAGCGCGCGCGGTGGCTTTGCAAGCTGCTGCGTTATTGGGTATCGCGGCGTGGTGAAGGCGGTTTCCGCCGAGGTGCGCGACGCGGCGCAGGCCTTGGCCAGTGGGGACTTGATTGGCTTACCCACGGAGACGGTTTATGGTTTGGCGGCTGACGCCATGAACCCATTGGCGGTGGCCGCCATCTTCAAGGCCAAAGGCCGGCCGGCGAACCATCCGCTGATCGTGCATGTGGCTGATGCTTCCCAAGTCCCCAAGTTCGCCAGCAACGTGCCTGCGTCTGCACAGAAATTGATGGCTGCGTTTTGGCCGGGGCCACTCACGGTGATATTGCCGCGCTTGACAGGTGTTGCCGATGCGGCGGCGGGTGGTCACGCAACGATTGCGCTGCGCTGCCCCTCGCACCCGATGGCACTGGCTTTGCTGCATGAGGCGCAGTGTTTGGGCGTGCAAGGCGTGGCCGCACCGAGCGCCAATTTATTTGGCCGTGTCAGCCCGACCACTGCAGCCCATGTGCGCCAAGCTTTTCCTTCGCTGTTGGTGCTTGACGGCGGCGCTTGCGAAGTGGGCATAGAGTCGACCATCGTCGACTGCAGCCGTACCGCGCCTGTGCTTTTGCGCCCTGGCATGCTGCTGCTGTCAGCTTTGAGCGAAGCCTCTGGTGAGGTGGTAACCATGCCGAGCAACGCGCCCCATAGCAGCCATGATCAAGCACCTGCTGCACCCGGCAGCTTGGCGTCCCACTATGCGCCGCAAGCACGTTTGCGTTTATTGAATGCTGAGGCGATTTGCCAGCAACTGCCCAACGCGGCAGTGAAGGTGGCTGTGTGGGCACGTTTTACTTTGCCCAACGGCGTGGCATTCAAGCATGTGCTGATGCCCTCTAACCCAGCCGAATGCGCCCACCATTTGTTTGCACTCTTGCGCGAGTTAGACACCTCTGGCGCGCAAGAGATTTGGGTTGAATCCCCACCGGCCGGGCCGGCTTGGGACGGTGTGCGCGACCGGCTGCAACGCGCCGCTCATTAATTGGTTAATTGGGGTCAGATCCCAATTAATTAATCGGGGTCTGACCCCGATTGTTTCGCCGATTGTTTTGACAAGATGTAAATGGTCAGCACTATGCACGCCGAGCCCAGCACATCCATCCAGCCAAAGGCCACGCCCAGCCACAGCACCGCCACCAGCGCCGCTGCCAATGGCTCGGCGCAGGCATACAAACTGGTGCGTTGTGGCCCGATTTTTTTAACCGCCAGCAAATAACAATAAAACGGGACCAAGGTACCCAACACCACGATGAACACCACCGCAGCCCAAGTGCCAAGGTCCCAGTGTCCGGGCACAGACCAAGGCTGACTCCAGCCCATATAAGCCAATCCCCCAACAAGCATGCCCCAGCCCACCACCACAGCTGAATCGTGACGCTCAAGTAAATCCACCGGCTGCAAGGTGTAGAACGCCAAGGCCAAGGCGGAAGACAGGCCCCACAACAAGGCCTCGGTACTGATCTGCAAAACGCCTAATTCGCCATGGGTGACCAGCAGCACCGTACCCACCAAGGCCAGCACGATGGCGGCAAGCTCATGAAGCGATGGCCAGCGCTTATGCACAACTGTCAGGTAAATTGCAATGACCGTGGGCCCCAGATATTGCAGCACCGTGCCTACCGCTGCATTCGAATGCTCAATCACCGCGAAATAGGTGTACTGCACGCCCAACATGCCCAACACACCAAAGGCCAGCAATTGCTTGACTGAATATGCTGTTTGCCAAATCACCAGCCATTGGGTTGGGTGACGCAGGCGGGCATAGGCCAATAACAAAACACCGGCGATCAGCAAGCGCACCGTCACCAACCAGTCGATGCTGATGCCTTTTTGCTCGAAAACATACTGGGCGCAAGCCCCGGAGACGCCCCACAGACTGGCGGCAAACACCGCCAAGCCAGCGCCTAATGTGTGGTTGCTGAATTTAATTGGGATCTGACCCCGATTAATTTTCACTTGCCTGCGGTCCAGTCGATGAGGGCATCGAGCACAGGGCGGGCTTGGTTGGCGTTGGCATGGTTGACGATGACGACCAGCACATAGCGCTGACCCAGCGGGCCATCGACATAACCAGCAATGCCCATCACGTCGCGCAAGCTGCCCGTCTTCAAATGCGCCGAGGCGCTGCTTTTGCTGCGCTTCATGGTGCCGTCCACGCCAGTAAGCGGCAGTGAAGCCATCAACTCGGGCATAAACGGCTGTAGCCACGCCCATTGCAGCAAGTCGGCCAGTGCGCGTGGCGAAATGCGTGCCTCGCGGCTTAAGCCCGAGCCCTTGTCTAAAAGCGGCGGCTCTTGGCCCAAACGCTCGCGCCACCATGTATCGATGACGGCTTTGCTGTTGGCTGCGTTGCCCAATCCGCGCTGCTGCAAGCCCAAGGTTAAAAACAATTGATCGGCCATCACGTTGTTGCTGAACTTGTTGATGTCGCGCACCACCTCGGCCAAGCTGGGCGATTCATGCAACCACAGTGGTTTGAGGCCAGCCGGCATTTGGCCTTCACGCACCCCGCCACTGAGTTGCCCGCCCAGTTGCAGCCACATGCCGTGAATCGCACGCGCCGCAAACTGCGGCGGATCGGCATACGCCACCGGCCAGACCTTGTCAGCACACGCCAGCGGGTAGGTGCCCGCAAAACTGATGCGCAAAGGGTTTTGAAAATCGGCTTTCAAGCTGGCGCGGTAATCGCTGCAATCAGCGCCAGACAAATTGATGCTGGTTTGTACCTGCACACCCGCCAGCGGCGGCTCGACATGCACACGCGCTACTTTGTTGGCCGCATCGGGCACAAAGTGCAACAAAAAAGATTTGTAGCCCAACAGCAGCGCGTCAGGCGACGCGTTGTAAGGCCTCAAAGGCTCGCCATCAAAGCCGCCAGGGTCTTGGTGCGGCACGTCAAACGCGCTGCGGTCAAGCACGATATCGCCCTGAATCTTCTGAATACCCATGCCTTGCAAGCGGCGCAAAATCAGCCATATTTGCTCGACACCTATTTTCGGGTCACCTTGACCGCGAATATAGACATTGCCTTGCAACACACCCTCGCGCACCACGCCCTCGATGGCCAACGGTGTGCGCCAGGTGTAGGCCGGCCCCAAGAGGTCTAGCGCCGCGCTGGTGGTGACCAATTTCATCAGGGATGCAGGATTGCGCTGCACATCGGCTTGGTGCAACAGGCGCGGCGCTTTGGCGGCGCCTGCGCCCAACGGCAGCACCACCACGCTCAAAGCATCCCGCGGTATGGCGGCTTGGCGCAGGGCTTGGTCGACCTTAGGGGGAATTTGTGAATAAACACTGCCCCCACACAGGAGTGCGATCAACAGTGTGATTTTGTATTTTTTATAAATCAAAGACGATTTATCCATGCGTAATATTCATTACATTTTCTCGAAAAGAAGATCCTTATCTTTAATTATCTTAAATAAAAATGCGTCTTGGGCATTGTAATTTAAAGAACCAATAAAATAATTTATAAACTCTTCTGATGGATTGGCAAAAAGAATATAATCGTAGTTTGAAATTTTTTCTTTAAATTCACGCACAGTCAACAAGCAAGACCATTCATCAGATTGTTTCTTTTTCTGAAAATGGCGGCTTAATAAAAATGCAATCTGCATTATTTTTTCTTGGCATTAAATAATAATTAAAAATAACACTTTCGTCATTTGAGCCCTCGCTCCAAATTATATAAATTTTTGAATTTTCAGGGGTTTTTTCGATCACTGATTTGGACATTCTGTGAATAATTCCTGCCGTGTGCGCAGGAGGTGAATTGTTGACGACTCTGGTTAAATCCATCAACAACCTGCCTGTATTTGGCAATACAATCGCCAAGGCTATAAGCACAAGCCATATTTTTTTTGAACGGTTACTTTGGGTTTCACTGATATTGATTATTATTCCCCCTAAAAAAATCAGCACACCTAATATATAAGTTATTGTGTATCTTTCTATGGAACCCAACTTGGTTCCCTTGTGATCGCCGAATGCAAATAAATATAACAATAATAATATAAACATATAGGCAAAAAACATTATGTACACTGAAAGATAAATAAACACATCAGTGTCAGAAATTTTGATGTTTCGAAATTTGACTATGGCAGCCAACATTATCAAACTTATTAAAAACCAATAGGTCGATAAGTGGTGAGAAAAAAATAAATGGTCTATGAATTTTTGAATTGTGACATATTGCCCTTGATTCATTGTTGCTGGATTGAACGCACTGATTATCGTATCCAAGCTCAACTTTAGGCTAAATGTTTTATCGACTTCATTAACTATTAAATAGTTTTTCCATGTTGTATCAAACAGAATAAGCAGTATGGCCGCTGCGCCTATCAACACTGTCTTTATAAATACACCTGATTTTTCTTTTCTTATGTAGTCAACCAACATAATTAACAATGCAAAAAATGCAAAGAGTATTCCTATTTGTTTTACTTGAACCATGAAAAGTAATACAGGAAGTGCCGCTATCAACGCGGCACTTCTGTTTTTCCATTGCAAATCAAAATAAATATGTAATGCTATTCCAAAACCTACACCCAATAATAAATCTGCCCACAATGAATGCAAGCCAAGCCCAAATACCCAGTACAAAGATATCACTGATAATGAAATTAAAATGAAATCATTGTTCTTTTTTAAAATAGCATCAGAACTTAAAGCTATAAATAGTGGCGAAGAAAAAATGATAGTCAGCACGCCATTTGCAAATATTGCTTTGCTGTCTTTATAACCTGAAAAATATGTAAAAAAGTAGTGAAATAGCGATGCTATCGGCGGGTAGTCTTTGACTGAAATCATGTCAGTGCTATTTATTAGCCGGTTATTTTCAGCAATATATCGGGACATTCTTCCCCAGTGATTGTAATCATCAATGAAGGGGAAAATACTGTAGGGTTCAGTCTGGCAAAACACATAAAATACAGCTATGGAAATAATGATGTACAGGTCTGAATAATTTATTTTCGTTTTAATTATGTTTTTAGCGGAGATCAATAACCCAAGTAACCCTATATTTCTTACAATGTGTACAGACGGCTCTAGTAAGTTTAAAATTGCAGCGAAATATAATGCGAAGGTAATAAAAATAGTTGCATAAAAAACAGCAAGTGAATGATTCAAGCCACATAACTTTTTTATAATTGAAGCTATGCCAATCAGTGAAAGTAATGAAAATAATATTTGTAAATGCGCCATATATTTCCCTTTCATTATTATATTCATAGAAGCCATGATAGTATGATTTGTTTGTAATGACTTATTTAATTAACTATCTGCGCCAGCTGCCGCCACGCACCTTGGGCGCACTGTCTGCGGTCATCACGGTGCTGATTTGGACCGCCTTTATCGTGATTGCCCGCGCCTCCGCCCAAGGCCATTTGCTGCCCTTGGACATCGCTTTTCTGCGCATCCTAGGTGCCAGCCTGGTCATGCTCCCTTGGGGTTTTGTATGGGTGCGGCATATGCGTCTCACCCAGCCCGAGGCAGGTTCTCTTTGGGGGTTTTCACCTTTGTCTTGGCGACTGACGGTGCTGTGCGGGGTATTTGGTGGCTTGTTGTATGCGGTGCTGGCTTACAGCGGTTTTTTCTATGCACCCGCCGCCCATGGATCGGTGCTCATGCCCGGCACTTTGGCTTTATGGGCCAGTTTGTTGGCGATTCCTTTGTTGGGTGAGCGCCTGCACGGCAAGCGTTTATTGGGCTTGGCTTGCATCACCGGTGGCGGTTTGCTGGTGGGGGGCAACAGCTTGCTGCATGCGCTCGATGGCGGCGAGGTCTGGATAGGCGACTTGCTGTTCATGTGCGCGGCGTTTTGTTGGTCCACCTACAGCGTTTTAAGTCGCCGCTATGGTTTGCAAGCCATACCCGCCATCATTGCCATCACATGTTTTGCTTTCTTCAGTTTTGTGCCGGCCTATGCATTGCTGTGCGCCACTGGCGTGCTGACCACCCATTTATTGACTGCGCCATGGCGCGAAGTGGTGTTTCATGCGGTATTTCAAGGCGGCGGCTCGGTGGTGATATCGGGCATCACTTTCACCCAAATGATTCGATACTACGGGCCAGTGCGCTCGACCATGATCACCTCCTTGGTACCCGGCTTGTCGGCGCTGGGTGCGGTGTGGTGGCTGGGTGAACCGCTGGATGAATACCTCATCTTGGGTTTGCTGCTGGTGACCGGCGGGATTTTGTTTGGTGTTCAAAAGGCGGTTCCCGCCATACCCGCAGCACGCGCATGAAGCTTTTGGCCATTGATTGCAGCACCGATCGCCTGTCTTTGGCTCTGAGCCGCGGCAGCCAACGCTGGCAGCACGACGCAGAGGGCGGCGCCAAAGCTTCTTCAACACTGATACCCGCCATCATGGCTTTGCTGGCACAAGCTCAGTTGCAACTGTCAGATTTGGATGCGATTGCGTTTGGCCGCGGCCCCGGCGCCTTCACCGGTTTGCGCACCGCCTGCGCGGTCGCCCAAGGTCTGGCTTTGGGCGCGCATTTGCCGGTACTGCCCATAGACAGTTTGGCGCTGTTGGCACAAAGCGCTGTTTCGCTTTCGCCAAGGGTGTTGAGCGTGCTGGATGCGCGCATGGGTCAGGTCTATGTCGCGGCTTATGAACACAGCACTGAGGGTTGGCAATGTTTGTTGCCCCCCAGCTTGAGCCAGCCCGAGGCCTTAGAGATACCCGCTTCTTGGCAAAATCAAGATTTTGCGTTGGCCAGCAATGCGCATGCACTTTATGGCTATGCTTTTTCCGCTTGTTTGAGCCAAGGCGGTATGGCGATAAATGTTTGGCCGCAAGCTTTGGCAATGCTGGATTTAGCGGAGTTGGCTTGGGCGCGCGGCGCAGCCGTGGCGCCTGCTGATGCGCTGCCGCTTTATGTGCGCGACAAGGTCGCTTTAACCAGCGCCGAGCGCGCTGCCCACAAGCCGGTGCAGACCACCTAAACTGTGCACACACCATGCGCTTGAACCTGCCTTTTTTCTCTGCACCCGCATTAGCCAGCATCCCCGCTGTGCCTATGATGATCGAGCACATACCTGCGGTATTGCATGTGGAACAAAGCGCCTACTCCCATCCTTGGACCCAGGGTAACTTTATTGATTCACTTGCTTCGGGTTACCACATGCCGGTATGGTTTCAAGACGAGCATTTGCTGGGCTATTTGGTGGCCATGCGCGGCGCCGATGAGGTGCATTTGCTCAACATCACGGTAGCTCCTGGTTTTCGCCGTCGCGGTTGGGGCAGCCATATGCTGCAAACCCTTATCGATTGGTCTCGCGAGCGCGGTGTTCATGCCATTTGGCTGGAAGTTCGCGCCAGCAACCAAGCCGCCATCGCCATGTACCAAACGCTGGGCTTTGAGCAAAATGGTGAGCGCAAGAACTATTACCCTTTGGCTTTGAACCAGCGCGAAAACGCGGTGGTCATGGGCTTGCACTGGTGATCAGCCCAATATGACGCTTTCACTGGACCCCCGTCAACGCGCCATGTTGGCCGCCATGGGTGTGCGGGTGTGGATGCCTGCAGCGCCAGCCCTGCATACCGTAACTACAGCACCTACCGCACCTGCCCCGCAAACACCGCCTGCCAGACCAATGGCGCCTGCAGCACCAGCCCGGCCTGTAGTGCCTGCCGCGCCCGTAACGCCAGCCGCACCCAGCGTTGTTCTCAAAGCCCTGCCTGCAGGGCTGGCTGAGATGGATTGGCCCGCCTTGGAACAAGCAGCCGCCAGCTGCCAATCTTGCGGCTTGTGCGAGACGCGTCAACGCAGCATGTTTGCCTTTGGCAACCCTTTGGCCACGCCTGCCCGCACCGATTGGCTGATCATCACCGACCCCCCCAGTACAGAAGAAGAAAGCGCCGGCGAGTTGTTTTTGCATGCCGAGGGTGAGTTGCTGCAAGGCATGTTGCAGGCACTGGGCTTGTCGCGCCAAGCCGCTGGCTTGGGCGCCCATGTGACCATGGCTCCGGTGCTTAAATGCCGTGTGCCAGAAACACGCAATCCTCTGCCCGAAGAGTTGCAACCCTGCCGCAGCTATCTTGAGCGTCAAGTGAAGTTGCTGCAACCCAAAGTGATTGTGGCCATGGGCCGCTGGGCGGTGCAAAGCGTGTTGTCGGCCACCTCGGCACAAACCGCGGCTTTGCCACTGGGCAAACAGCGTTCTCAGGTGCATCGTTTTGCAGATACGCCGCTGGTGGTGACTTACCACCCCAAGTCGCTGCTGCACGCGCCCAAAGACAAGGCCAAGGCTTGGGACGATTTATGTTTGGCGCACAGCCTCACACAAGGCTAAATCTACAATGGGCCATGACTTTTTTGGAACAACTTGCCCACGCCAGCCAGGCGCAGCAATCCTTGCTGTGCGTTGGCCTCGACCCCGAGCCGCGTAAATTTCCCCCCAGCTTAGGGACTGACGCCGCGCATATTTACGATTTTTGTGCCGCCATCGTCGACGCCACCCACGACCTGGTGTGCGCCTTCAAGCCTCAAATCGCCTACTTTGCCGCCCACCGTGCCGAGGCGCAGCTTGAGCGGCTGGTCGCCCATATGCGCCGCACAGCACCCCACGTGCCCGTTATTTTGGATGCCAAGCGTGGCGACATTGGCAGCACCGCTGAGCAATACGCCATCGAAGCCTTCGAGCGCTACGGCGCTGACGCCGTGACCCTGTCGCCCTTCATGGGTTTTGATTCACTGGCCCCTTATTTGAAATACCACGGCAAAGGCGCTTTTTTGCTGTGTCGCACCTCCAACCCTGGCGGGGACGATTTACAAAACCAGCGTTTGGCTGACCAGCCAGGCCAGCCACGGTTGTTTGAACACATCGCCGATTTGGCCCAAGGGCCTTGGAACCTCAATGGTCAATTGGGCTTGGTCGTGGGTGCCACCTACCCCGAAGAAATCGCGCGGGTGCGTGAAATTGCCCCCCACCTCCCCTTGTTGATTCCGGGGGTGGGCACCCAAGGCGGTGATGCCAAGGCCACGGTCAAAGCCGGCTGGCGGGTGAACAGCCCCATCATCGTCAACGCCTCACGGGCGGTGTTGTATGCCTCCCAAGGCGCAGATTTTGCAGACGCAGCAAGGATTGCCGCCCAAGCTTTGCGCTCGCAACTGCAGCCGGTTAGCTGAACCGCTTGATAAATGAATGCTTTTTTATAGTATTACTTTTTTAAAAATAGTTGTCGAAAAAATTGTATGTCTATGACAGGTTAATACGCTAAAGCCTTTTTTCTAGTAAGGTCAGACCTTCCTAAAAGTGAAGTGTCATGAAAAAAAGAGAAAGTCTTGTGCGTTTTTTACAAAGCGTCAGCAAGATTGAAGAAGCGCACTATTCCATATTGCCTGATAACGATGCAAAGTCGCTTTTGATGGCTGTTACCGTGGCCTATGAAAACGGCGTGCCCTTGAATGTGTCACAAGCCATGCAAATGCGCCGTATTGGCTCGCCCGCCAAAAACCATCGCAAGATCAATGATTTGCTTTATGCCGGCATGATTGAGCTGGCCTATGACGCGGGCAACCGACGCACCAAGTTTTTGATTCCTACCGCTGCAGCCATGGCTATTTTTGACGAGCTGGTTGTTGCGCTGGCACAGGCCTGCCAGCTCGACTGAAGGTTTTCGCCTCAGCGCTTGGCGAGCAAGCGTTTTAAGTATCTCCCGGTCATGCTGTTGGGGTGAGCTGCCACGTCTTCAGGCGTGCCAGCTGCCACCACTTGGCCACCGCCGCTGCCGCCTTCCGGCCCCATGTCTATCACCCAATCAGCGGTTTTGATCACATCCAAATTGTGCTCAATCACCACAATGGTGTTGCCCGCCTCAACCAACTGTTGCAACACTTTGAGCAGCAAATCAATGTCGGCAAAGTGCAGGCCGGTGGTGGGTTCGTCCAAGATGTAAAGCGTGCGGCCGGTGTCTCGCTTGGACAGTTCTAGCGCCAATTTCACCCGCTGCGCCTCGCCACCCGACAAAGTGGTGGCGGCTTGGCCCAAGCGTATATAGCCCAAACCCACGTCCATCAAGGTTTGCAGCTTGCGCGCCAAGGCTGGCACCGCACCCAAAAACCCCAAGGCGTCTTCCACCGTCATATTTAAAATTTGCGCGATGTTGTGGCCTTTGTAAAGCACCTCCAAAGTCTCGCGGTTATAGCGTTGTCCATGGCAAACATCGCAAGGAACATAAACATCCGGCAAAAAGTGCATTTCCACTTTCACCATGCCGTCGCCTTGGCAGGCTTCGCAACGCCCGCCCGCCACATTGAACGAGAAACGCCCAGCGCCGTAGCCGCGCTCGCGCGCCATGGGCACTTCGGCCAGCAATTCGCGCAAAGGCGTGAACAAGCCGGTGTAAGTGGCGGGATTAGAGCGCGGGGTGCGGCCAATCGGCGACTGATCGACATTGATGACTTTATCGATGTTGTACAAGCCCAAAATGTCTTGGTGCGCCGCCGGTTCTTCATGGGCGCGGTGGATTTGCTTGGCCGCTGCTGCGTACAAGGTGTCATTGACCAAGGTGGATTTACCCGAGCCCGACACGCCGGTCACGCAGGTGAACAAGCCAATAGGAAACTCGGCAGTGACTTGCTGCAAATTGTGGCCGCTCGCCCCCACGATGGTGATGGACTGCTTGGCTGAGGTATGCTCCACGCTGGGCGGCAAACTGCCAAACACATTGGTGGCGGGTGCCGAAGCCGTCACCGTGCGGCTGTGCTGCTGCAACCAGGGGCGACGCTTGGCGGGCAC